>JAOAPQ010000082.1 GCA_025462965.1 Bryobacterales bacterium | reverse complement strand
TCCTGCTGCGATCGATCTTCACCAATCCCTCAGGGACGCAGGCGGGGCACACGCCCTCGCACATCACCGGGCACGAAAGCCCGCTATCTGAGCGGTGGGGCGGATGGTATGTCACGGGTACGCACGGCAGCCAGACACACATGGGGAATGCGCTGGTGGAGGATCAAGAGCATCCGGACCGGCTGGATCGCGCAAAGAACGCCAACCTTACCGACCTTTCGAAACGCTTCGATACGTCGGCGTATCTCTCGCCGAAGAGCGACATCGTCGCGCACTTGGTGCTGGCGCACCAGACGCAGATGCACAACCTGATTACGCTGACCAATTATCAGACTCGCATCGCCCAGTACAAGAAAGCTCCGGCGCAACAGTACGAAAAGCCGGCGGAGGAACTTGTCCGATATCTATTGTTCGCGAATGAAGCCCCGCTCACCGCAAAGATTACCAGCGACAGCGGCTATGCGAAGGAGTTCGCCGCGCTCGGTCCGCGGGATGCGAAAGGGCGTTCGCTGCGCGATTTCGACCTGACTACGCGAATCTTCAAGTACCCGTGCAGTTATCTCATCTATTCGGAAGCGTTCGACTCGATTCCGGAGCCTGCCAGGGGATACATCCATCACCGGCTGTTTGAAGTTCTGACGGGCCACGATCAAACTCCGACCTTCGCGCGCTTGAGCGCCACGGACCGCCGCGCCATTCTCGAAATCCTGCTTGCCACGAAGCCAAGCCTGCCCGAGGAGTGGAGCCGTTACAAACTGCACGCCTCAACCCGCGCCAGTCATCCGCAATGACTTGCGACTGAACCCACATAGAAAGGAACCACAATGAGAAGTCTTCGCGATCGAAGTTTCATAAGGAAACCAGGCCTGACGGCCGCTCTGCTCGGCCTTGGTGCGACAATCGCCTTTGCGGGCTCATACCCGATCGAGGGGCGTTGGGACGCCACTCTTGAAACCGGCAAAGCGACGGTCCCGTTCCGCCTTGATATCTCGGGCGACGGCCCAAATCTGAAGGGCACCCTATACAACGGCGAGGAGAAGGAAACTACCACCAGCGCCTCATTCAGAGACGGCGTGGTCGTGCTGAATCTCGAGCACTATCTGACGAAGATCATCGCCACTTACAAAGAAGGGAAACTCGCGGGCAAAGTGGAAGCGCGCGGAGATAAAGATTCAGGCGGCAGCCCCTTCGCGGCTGTTCGCCACGTGCCGGTCAAGCTGGACGCAAAAGATGTGCCCGTGATCGCAGGCACGTGGGAAATCCCCCATGAAAAGCCGAGTCCGAAAGGCGAGCAGGCGTGGAGATTCATTGTCAAGCAGAATGGCGCGGAAGCTTCCGCCACCATACTACGGGTGGATGGCGACACCGGAGCGCTTACCGGGTACTGGCGTGACGGCAAGTTCGTGTTGAGCCATTTCGATGGTTCGCGCCCCGGCCTGCTCGAGGTGACTCCGCTGAGCGACGGCACTCTGAAGCTGGTCGAGAGCGCCAGCAACCGTCCGGGTACGATGATCGCGTATCGCCCGGAGGCGGCGCGCGCGAAGGGTCTGCCGCAACCGGCCGATTACACGGCGCACAGCACCATGAGAGATCCGAACGAGGTCTTCGCGTACAAGTTTCCTGACGTCAACGGCAACATCCTTTCGAATGAAGATGCGAAGTTCAAAGGCAAAGTCGTGCTCGCGATCGTGACGGGAACATGGTGCCCGAATTGCCACGATGAGGCGCAATATCTGGTTCAGCTCTACGAAAAATACAAGGATCGAGGTCTAGAGATCGTCGCGTTGGATTTTGAAGAACCAGAGCAGCAGGACTCATTGTCGCGAGTACACGCGTTCATCCAGCAGTACGGTGTGAAGTACACGTACCTGATCGCTGGCGCTCCTGCCGAGATGTGGGAGAAAGTGCCGCAGGTGGTCAATCTAAACACCTGGCCCGCGACATTATTCGTGGGGCGGGATGGAAAGGTGGCGGGCATTCACGCCGGCTTTGCCGCAACTGCCAGCGGGGAGTATAACTTGAAGCTGAAAGAGGAATTCACCTCGACGATCGAGCGCTTGCTCGGGGAGCCCGCGCCAATACTCAGCTCCGCGAGTCTGCGCTGATCGGTTGCGGGGCGCCTTTTGCGGTCCTCCGCGTAATAGCTGTTCCAGTGTCTTCTCCGAGATGTCACATCTCGCAGTGACAGAGTTGACGCGTGATGCGTTGCTCTGTGGCTGAAGAGGCAAACGAGAGGACACTGTAAATGAAACGGAAACTCACTCCCTTCGGAGCGGCCGCGAGAGCAACGCTCTGCTGTAGCGCGCTCGGACTGGCTGTCATCGCCAGTCCTGCCGCTCTGGAAGCGCAGACGGCCACAATTGTCGGCTACCCTTCCAACTTTGACGCGGTGAACACCACCGGCGGACCTGTGTACGGATTCGAAATAGAAGCCGACGGAATTCAGGTTTCGGATATCACGCGGATTTTCGGGGGCGCCGCTCCCAACTGCTACATACGCTACTGCACAGGGGCGGCCGTTCCCTTCGCGGGCGGCGTATACATCCGGTGGACCAGCCCCTGGGATCCTAACACGCAACAATTCACTTTAAATACGCCTATTCCGAACGGCACCTTAGCCTCCGGTGAAAGCTGCTGGACGTTCGGATTGGGCGCCCGATATGCCGCCGCCGGATGCGAACACTTCGGCATCAGCACGCTTCGCAATCCCACGCGCGTCGTCTACCGCTGGCTGGTGCCGGATCCGAACAACCCTGGACAGTTGGCTTATTTCACAAGTCCGGGTGTGGCTGGTGCGCCGCCCGCCCCGGTGCCGGTGCCGATTCCCATGCCCGTGATGAACATGATCCCGCCCGCGCGACCGGCTGCCCCGCCGGCGGTTGAGTTCGTGATCCAGTTGCCGCCGCCTCCACCGCCGCCACCGGCCCTGCCGCCGCAGTGGGGCGATGCGAAGTGGGTGAAAGTTTTCCAGCAGGACGCCGATAACGAAGTCGATGTGAACGATTTACTGGCAGGCAATGCGGTGGTCCCTATTGATCCCGCCCAGGCTGAAACACCGTGGAGGCTGCTGCAGACGAATCCAAAAAGCCCGAACAGCGGAATTCTTCATAACCAGCGGGTGTTGGGCAACGGTAAACACGGGGTTGTGCGCCGATATGAGTTCTATAACTTCACCGGCCGATACGACCCCGCTACTCACGAAGCGCTCTGTGGCGGGGTGGGCGACTGCTCCACTCCGCAACTCGGGGAGTTGGGCGATTTTATCGGCGCGCAGATGGCCGCCGCGAATATCGAAACTCCTTCGATCACGGTAACCAAGGTCGGCAGCGGCACGGTTACCGGTGCGAACGGCAAGATCAACTGTGGCGCGACTTGCACAACGCAGGTGGTCGCCGGGACGCCGGTGACGCTGATTGCCAACACTCCCGGAAGCGAGGTTTTCAGTGGCTGGAGCGGAGCCTGCACCAATGCCGACGCCACCTGTTCACTGACGGTCAACACTGCGCTCAACGTGACCGCGACGTTCACGCAGGTGTTCACGCTGTCGATCGGGCGTGGAGGCAACGGATCGGTGACTGGTGCCCCGAACGGCGCATTCGGCACTTCGATAAATTGCGGAAGCAGTTGTTCCGCGAAGTTCCCGTCGGGAACGTCTGTCACTCTCACCGCGACGCCTCCCGCCGGCCACGTTTTCGCGAACTGGTCGCATGGCTGCTCCGGCTCGAGCCCGACTTGCACGCTGACGATCACGAAAGACACGACGGTGCAAGCGAACTTCAAATAGGCCGATCGATACTTCCGACTGGCGCGGTAATCGTCGGCGTTACCGCGCCGGCCGGCAGGTGCTGCACATGGCGGGGCTATTCAGTGCGGCACTGGCGATTCACTTGACGAACAACGCGTTGAAGAGCCGCTCGGCTTCGGCAAGGTGCTTCTCCGTCAGAGTGACGGACTTCGCCCTGTTGACCGGGTCGTCTATGAAGCCTTTCTCGTGGAGGCGGTTCATGGAATTCCAATCGAAGCTCTTCCATGCTCTGTCTTCGTCATGCAGAGTCAGGTAAAGGAGAGCAAGGACGGCGTCATCGATTTGTTGTTTATCGATTGCCATCAAAACAAGCCTCCTTCGGCGCACGCAGGAGCGGAATCCTATAACTGTAATTATGCCAGGCGCGTATGTTCAGTTGTCTCTACCCATTGACAATATATCCTCAGAGAATATAATTGGGGCGTGACTAGTCCGAAACTTCCCGACCCCGATTCGCTGCTCCCGCTTCCCACAGCCGCCTTCCACATCCTGATGGCGCTCGCGGCGGCCGACCGACATGGATACGGGATCATCCAGGACGTCGCTGCGCACAGTAACAATCAACTGCGGCTCGGCGCTGCGACTCTCTATCGCTCACTGCAGCGGATGCTGGAGCAGGGGCTGATTGCGGAGACCGGCGACCGCCCCACGCCGGAATTCGACGACGAGCGCCGCCGCTACTACCGAATCACCCGCTACGGAGAGTCCGTCGCACGGGCGGAGGCTCGGCGGCTCACCGAACTCGTCAGACTCGCGCGCGTCAGCGGCTTCGCTCCAGGGAAGGCCTGATGCGTTTCTACCGAGCCCTGCTGCATCTCTATCCGGCCTCCTGGCGCGCCGAGTATGGAGACGAAATGTCCGCCGTGTTCTCCATCCGCCGGCGTGCCGGGTCCAATGCTCTCGCGGTCTTCGCCCTCTGGCTCGAGACTCTCGCCGATGTTCTGACCGGCGCCGTTGCTGTTCAGTTCGATCTTCTGCGCCAGGACTTGCGGTACGCCGCTCGTACGTTTGCACGCTCGCCCGGTTTTGTTGTTACCGCGATCGCGATCGCAGCGATTGGCATTGGCGCCACCACCGCCGCCTTCACCATGGTTGACCACGTCCTGATTCGCCCTCTCCCGTTTGCGCACCAGGACCGCCTGGTCAAACTCTATGAGGACCACCCGGCGCAGGGCAGCC
>JAOAPQ010000063.1 GCA_025462965.1 Bryobacterales bacterium | reverse complement strand
CCCCCGCCACCGTTACCTTCGACCTCGCTCCTTACAAGACCGTGGCCAGTCCCACAGGCCTGCTCTTCCCTTTCCACCAGACCGACTTCCGCATCGGCGAATACATCATCACTAGCGCCGTACACTGGGCAGATGGTGGCAATGGCACGCAAATCAACGCTCACGACATCGGCGTCCAGGCTTTCGACTCCAACACCGGCCAGTGGAGCCAGACCCTTCCCGGCACCGATGGCTCGAAGAATGAGCACTGGCGAATCTGGGGCAAGCCCATCCACGCTGTCGCCGATGGCACCGTTGTCGCCGTAGTCGATGGAGTTCCTTCCAATACCGTCATCGGTAAGTTCCCCTCGTCGGTCATCGATGGCGCCGGCAACCACTACTTCATCCAACATGGCGATATCGTCGTGCTCTACGCTCACATGCAGCCCGGCAGCCTGACCCCTGCCTTCGCTCACGTCGGCGCAGTTGTCAAAGCGGGCGACCGGTTGGGACTCGCCGGTAACTCCGGCAACTCCACAAATCCCCACACTCACATTCACGCGCAGAAAACCAGCACCAGCGGTCCTCTCCGCATGCTCGAATTTCGCGACATGTGGGTGCTCCCGCCATCGAAGCTCAGCCCGCCCGATCCGGCCGGCCCCTGGGTGCTGGTCAAAGACCAGGGCGTTCCGAAGGATCTCGTCTGCATCTGGACCGCTGCCTCCAAACCCGCCTGGTACCCTCCTTCATGGGGCGAGATCGCCTACTTCGGGATCCCCATCGGCAACTACCAGACGCTGTTCGAGCGCGTCACCTCGTCGGGCTATCGCCCGGTCTGGTTCGCCGGTTTCCAGGCTGGTGGAAACACCATGGTCAACGTCATCTTCCGTCCGGTGGATAACGTCTCCTGGAGCGCCAGACACGGCCTCACCGCCGATCAGTATCAGCAGGAATTCGATGCTCAGAAGCAAGCCGGCAGGCGCCTCCTCAACGTCAATAACTACATCGAGAACGGCCAGATCCTCTACGCCGGCATTTGGGTAAACACCGCAACGCCGGGGCTCCAGGCCTACCACGGCAAGAACGCGGCCGAGCACCAGACCCTCTTCGATCAGTTCTTCAAGGCAGGCTTCATGCCCATCAACGTCTCCGTCGTCTCTCAGGACGGCAACCGTACCTACGCGGCCTTCTATGAAAAGGTGGACACCGGTTCGCTCATTTTGAAGAGCTTTCTCACTCCCGCCGAATACCAGCAGGCGTGGAACGACAACAATGCCGCCGGCCGCCAGCTCGCCTACCTGATCGCTTACAACCACTCCGATGGTCCGCGCTTCTCCGCGATTTTCCAGCAGAAGGTTGCCGGCGTCGGTGGAACCGTGGGTCACCACGGCCTCACCGCCGCGCAGATGCAGACCAACTACGATCAGAATCTCGCTGCCGGCTTGCTCACACGCACGATCGCCGGCTATGACCAGAACGGTCAGCCGACGTACGCCGCCGCATGGCGCAAAGCCCCGACGGGCGCTCTCGCCGCTGCTGGCGGCATAGGCTGACACAGAGCCGGAGGGTGCGCCGCACAGCCACCCTCCGGTCGCGCGATCGCTCATCACTCAAGAGTTCCCGCTGTTACCAGCAGCATGCGGACGGCTCTGTTCTCGTTCGCTTTCGAGAACCAACAATGCGGCAAGGCAGGCGGTCTTCTGGTCGGTGGTCCAAGGCGGCCCCAGTGATCCGCCTATCGCCGCAATCTCTTGTTTCATCTGAATCGTCCGGCTGCCGAAAACTGCTTCGGCGCGCCCATCGAGTTCCCGTTCTGGAATTCCCGTGACCTGAATTCCCAGCCGTTCGCTCGCTGTCCAGAAGGCCCGACGAAAGAACTCACCCTCGGCTGTGTGAATCAGCGAGTGGGAGGCGAGGATCTTTGAAAGTGATGGCAGGGAGCGACCCGAGGCAAGGAGAATCGCGCAGCTCACGGCAACATACTCGCGACCCCGCAACTCCTTGACGGCATCGTTGAGGGCCTCTAAAGCGAGTCGTTCCGAGCTGTCGCACAGTCGGCAAGGTATCTTTCAGCGTCCGGAAGCGACTGTTTTTGCGCAAAGTGATACGGCTGGCTCGCTCCTGCCAGGTTCGGGTCAGCGATAGCGATCCGCCTTCGGTCGATTACTTCTATACTGCCAAAGCTCCCGGAGACGACGACCAGGGCCCCCCAACCCGAGTGCGCTCGAACGCCAATCGCTGCGGCCTTCATCTTTGACCGCTCAGTATACTGCTTCGCGTCACGACCTTACGCGATGCTCACGGAGTGCATCCCACTTTGATCCCCGCGAGCGAGCACGTAGTCTTCGGCACGCCGGCGACATCGCGGTCCACGATTGTCCAGCTGCTGTCGCTTTGCAGGTCCATGGTAGTGAACCCGAAGCCGCCGAGCGATGTTCCGCGCGCGACGGTGCCGCCGCCGACGGCTGTGCCCGCAATTGTCGCACTTGGACTGGCGAGGTTATCGCCGCTATTGCCGACGACAACCTGAGCGGCGCGGTTTTCCTTCCATTCCAGCGTCTCGAAAAAATGGATGTGGCCGCTCAGCAGCATCGTGACATTCCCCCCGACGTTCGGGCCCGTCGCCATCTGCATGTTTAAATTGCCGTTGGTCCCGTTCGGCTGAACGGCCCAGAGCGGGCGGTGGAACAGCAGCCACGTGTTCACGGAAGCCGTGGATGTCGCAGCGCTGAACTGGCGCGTCAGGATGTCGATCTGCGTCTGGTTGAGTATCAGGTCGTCGGCTTCGGCAACATCTAAGTGGGTCAATTGTAGGCCGCCCGCTGTAGTTGACCACGGCTCCGTATTCACCTGGCACGAAGCCTGATAGGGTCGGACATCCAGGAACCGGAACCAGCCTTCGCCAGCGCGCGCGCAGCTTTCGTGATTGCCTCGCACGAGGAACCAGGGTGCAACCGGAAAAGTAACTTGCAAGGGACTGAAGACATCGTCGCGCCACACGGCCCAGTTGTAGCCCCAGGTGCTGAACGCGCAGCCGGCATTGCCGTCCGGGCACGCGCTTTCGCGATAGTGGTAGTCGCCCACGTGGATGAGGAGGTCGGGCGCAGTGGCCGCGGCACTCGCGGCGATCTGCGCTGCAGGCCATTCCGCCGGTAGGTTGCAGTTCTGGAACGTCGGTGTCTGCATCCGGCAGCCGGTATCGCCGAGCACCGTGAAGCGCTGCGGCGCGGCCTTCGCAAGCGGCAATCGCCTCCCTTCGAGCGTCGCGGAAAGAGTTCCGGAGGGGACGGTTGCCTCGCAGCTCGTGACCGGATAAAGCGGCAGGTTGGCAGCAGCGCGCACGGTCATCGCCGCCGCTTTCCCGTCGAAAACGAGCGTCGCGGGACAAGCGGCCCCGCTCGTAATAGCACGCACCGAAAGGGCTCCCGAAGGCGCCAGCTGCACCCACTGGTACAACGCGGGCGTGATACCCGCCTCCACCGGAATCGCCACCTGGTTCGATCCTGCTCCGCCCACTGTCAGGATGAGCGTCGGATCGCTTGCCGGTGTGCTCGTCACGCCGTCGGGAATGAGTACGTCCACTTCGTAGATGCCTACATAATAGGGATTGGGGCCTGGAGGGGCTAGCCCGGCATAACCGACAACCGCCGGCTTGCCGCCTATGGTTGCGGTCACGGATGCGGTGACGGGCGCAATGATATTGTCGGCAAGCGGCGCGCCCGTTTTCGGTGTAGTCGCGACGGCGCCGAGGCCGGTCGCGTAGACGGTGACCCACTCGCCTGCGTGTGCCGGCCGGGTCTTGCCCGTGGCCGATATGAGCATAGCGGCGTTTGTACCATTCACGGTGAAAATGCCGGGCGCTCCGCCGCTTATAGCGAGCTGCTGAATGGCACTCGAGCCTTGACCCGTAGTTACAACCAAAGGCACATTCGAAACTGGTCCGGGGTTGAGCGTCGCCTGAAGCTCCCACGGTACCTGAAAATTCACCTGCCCATCGGAGGCGAAGATCACCGGAGCTGCTACTCCGCCTGCGGTTACAGTTCCGCCCCCAAGCCCGGTTCCGAATACGGATGCAATGCTTCCGGGTGAAACGCCGCCGGTCTGGTAGCTGGCCGCATTGACGATCGCTGTTACTGTTGGGGGAGCCCCTGCCGCAATGGAAGCGAGGGCGAAAAGCGGGATCACGAAGCGCATTGAACAGAATGGTAGCAGCGCAATGTGAATGAAACGTGACAGTGCGGATCTGGCATGACCCACCTCGATGATGCGAGGTCGCCATCACCTTACTTGCTCCGCGATTGCTGTTGGAACTTTTGCATCAGGGCGTGCATTTCGGCCGGCAGTTGCTCAGGATGGCGCTCGACGTTAACGGTCCAGGCGCGGAGATCCATTGGCATTCCCCACATCACTCTGCGTTCCCGCGCTACCGGCGGACCGCCGGGTGTGCCTGGAGCCGGAATGGGCGTCGGTAGTTTGAACATGTAGAATGCGCCGCCTGCGAGTTGCTCGTGCGGATACCACTGGAGATACCCGCAATTGTGATTTTCGAGGATATTGACCGCGGTGACAGCAACCCACTGGCCTGCATCCCGGTCTGTGGGCGCCTGACAGTCCCACATCCGCGCCTCCGGCACGACGAGCGCCGGATCGGAAAGCGACGCCCAGTCGAGTTCGATCTCAGTCAACCCTTGTTGCCGCACAAAGCGTTCGACCTCCGGCAGGCCTTCGTTCCAGGTCACATTCGAATCGTTCAACACGTAGTAAGCGGGATAGCCGAACGCCAGGCTGTTGATAAATGGGAAGAAGTAAGGGTAAGCGAGGAGAATAGGGACGAAGCAGCTCACAGCCAGAGCGCCGGTTATCGCTAGCAGCATGCGTCGCTGCGGAAGAGCGCTGATCATTCGGGGTAGCGGCGCGAGCATGAGTGTGAGCAGAGCAAGAGGAACCATGAAATGCCGGACACTTATATTCAGGCGGCTCATGAGACAGACCGTGAGAAATACAAAGAAGCCGATCATCAATACGCGCCAGTGAGGGCGGCCTGTGTCCGGAATGGCGTCCGCGCCGAGTTTACGACCGATAATGCCCACGCTCGCGGCCAGCAGGAGCAGCGCCAGAAAGCCTAGCGTTGATTTTAGAGCGAATACGAAAGGGAAGTAGTAAGGTACGCCGTGAGGGTAGACATTCCCAAGAAGGTACGTCGATCGTGAACCCATGATCAGCATCAGGAAAAGCCCGCGGCAGTAGAGCCAGAGCGGCATGAGGGGACGACGGATCAGCGACGCCCAGTGTCCGCCTCCGATGCGGTTGAGTGCGTCATCGGGTTGATTCCACGAAAGTATGAAGTAAAGAACGTAGACAAACAGTGCCGCCCAAACGATGCCGCGCAGGACACAACGCCGGCGTGCTCTTCGCCAGGCCCTGCGCTCATCAATCTCTAACGGTTGTGCGGCAGTCGGCCAAAAGCGCGTCTGCACAAAGAGCGCGATGACAACGGGTATCAACAGCAGCCCGGTGAACTTCGAAAGCAGCGACGCCCCGAGTGCGACACCGAATAGTAGAGCGTTCTTGGGTGACGGCACGGCCCAGATCTCGCCCAGTTGCCAGAGTGCGATGAGTGAAAACAGCGTCACCGGCAGATCTGTAATGACAAGCGGACCGAACGTCAGAAATGCCGGAGTTGTTACGTAGGCAGTCAGGCACAGCAGGCCGCCTTGAGGGCCGCCAAGGCGACTTCCATAGAGGTACGTAAACCAACCCAACAGCAGTGTCAGGACGAGCATAGGAAAACGCGCCCAGCGCAACGTCGATTTCCAATCGTTCCAACGGCCAAGAACCGCATCTCCGAAGATCCACTGGGCGCCGTAAGCGGGAAAGAAATCGGCTGACAGCTGCCAGGCCGGACTTGAGTAATCGGCATGTGTTCCGCGTATCGCAAGCGGTAGGGCGGCCAGCGCTTTTCCAAGAGGCGGATGCTCGCCGTTAAGGCGGAGGTCAAGGCGCTGCAGGTAGCTCAATCCTGCACCGACGTGAGCGACCTCGTCCACGGTGGCGGACTCTTGTAGAGCCGCACCGCCAGCCGTGAAGAACATAATGCCGAGCAAGCCTGCGGCAGCGGCGTGGTGAACGTTCCTCGGCATAGCTGGCACAGACCATCGTTTTTTGTCGTCTGTGGCTGATTGGCAACCAGAAGAAGGCAGGCCACGAAAAACCATGGCCCTCCACACTATCAAAAAACGCTACGGTGTAGTAGCCGGGGACTCCTGGTCGGCCTTAGACAGAAGTTCTTCGACCACGGTGGAGTTGAGGCGGTGTTGGGTGTAGGTGGAACGCTTCACCGACGAGGATTTGAATATGTGAAGTTTCGAAACGTTCAGTTTCATCGAGACCTCATCGATCAGCCAGATGGAATCGGTCACCGGGATCATCTTGATTTCGATCTCCGTTCCAGGAAGAACGCTGGCGAGGGCGCCGTAAACCGGAACGGCAGTCACCATGGTGCATTCCACGAACATCGGGTGCAAGGTATCCCTTTCGACCCACACCTTCCCTTCCATACCTGAAAGCACCTTAGCGGCACGAGTTGTGTGCGCGACACCCTGTATTGGGGCTGCGGAGAGAACGTAAGCGGGATGGCCGTTTTTCGTTTCCTCACCCTGCAACTGAAATGTCAGGGCAGTAGGAAAGTCGAGCAGTAGTTCGCCGTTTTCGTCGCGTTGTTTCTTCCAGGCGTCAATGCGAGCGCGGCGAGCCGAAGGGCTTTCACTCTTGCGACGCCGCACTTCGTTCTTCAACTTGATAAGTTCGGCCTTTTGGCGATCGGGCGACAGGGGTTGGTCGTCGATGGCGAGGGGAAGGCGGTAATCGGAACCGTCGATCATGACGACCTCGAAGGTCTTGCTGGTCAGTTTTTCGCCCTTTTGAACTTCATCTCTTTCAATGCACGCATACAAGGGATCGGACGCCCAGTCTGAATTGAGTGCCGCCGTTGCTCTGTGCACGATTTCAGTCAGGTCCGCGGCGCGGCACGGGCTGCCTCCGATTCCGAAATAACAGGCGAGTAGAACAAGCCAGGGGACCCGCTGCCAGTAGCTCCGCACAGTGTCTCAGACATAGAGATGCGGGGTAGTTCGTGATGGTGCAGCGCGGCCGGATCGGGAGTACGTTCCCTTACGAATCGCGCCTGTCTCGCGCATTGGGGCGTGGCATCGGCCGCGGGCCGATCGAAGCACTCCTTCCGCCCCGCGCAGTGGAACGGGAACCGATTTCCCACGATCATCAGCAAGCATTTCCAAGCACTGTTCGATCCCCTGTTAGTCGAGAGACGGCGTTATGAGGAGTGATCTCGATCATCGTGCTTTAGCAACGTCGGTTTCAAGGCCGCAAACCACAAAATGGCGCTCCCTCCTGGTGTGCAACACTGTGTCCATGCGCGTCCGTTTCGCAGTCTTGGCGGCGCTGGCCGCCTTCGTAGTTTTGATTCTGCTGACCGGATCGCCGACCCGCCTTGCGCATGCGCAACTCGTCGCGCCAGAGTCGTCCCGTCCTGCTGCTCGGGTGCCACCGCCGCCCACTATGTTCAGCCCATTGTACGGGGAGTCCTCGCGCGACATTCTAAATTTGGAGGAGTCCGATGTTGCTCGACTCGAACACCAGCTCGTGGCGAATCCGAATGACTTCCCGACGCGGCTCAAATTGATGGGGTACCATCAACGCGCGGATCGGGCCGGCCGTCAGGGGGACCGTACCAAACGCGTCCAGCACGCGCTCTGGTTGATTGAGCACCACCCGGACTCGGAGCTTCTGCACTCGCCCGTGTCGCGGTTCTCGCCGGGTGACCTAACCCCTGCGGACTATCGGCGCGCCGCCACCCTGGGATGCTGCGGCCAAAGCGAAGCCGGGCGACGCAGCGGTGCAGTGGAATGCGTCGTCGTTCTTTGAAGACCTGGACCCCGGACTTCACATGCACTATCTGGAAGCTACCGCCGCGGCCGACCCGAACCATCCCTTCGCGCTGCGTCCGCTGGCGCATCTCTATGCCCTCTCGATTCTGGAGCACGGGCCGCTGGCGTCGCGTGCGCAAGGCGGGTTAGAGGCGTCGAGAAACGTCTGGGTGCTCGGCAACGCCGCTTACATGTTCCAGAGCCAGTACAATCAAACGCTCCAAAGGGGAACGCCGAACCCCCGCGCCGCAGAACTGGCTGAGCGCTACTTCCTGCGTGCCAAGGCTCTCGATCCGAATCTCGACCGTCGGGCGATCCTGCCGCAGATCGAGCCGCAGGGGATTACTCGCGCGCGGCAAGTCGAATTGCAGGCTCAGCGGGATTGGCAGGCGCGCGCCGAGGAGGCAATCGGCAAAATCCGGCGTCTCCCCGTGGATGCATTCCCCGAACTCCCGTCGGCTGTAGCTGGAGTGCTGCGCGCGCGGAAGTGCGGGGTGCCTCAGTTGTCAGCTGGCGCTCCGCGCAATGTGATTCGGGGCGAATTCTTCGCCAAAGGAGAAGTCGGTTGGGCGGTGTTGTGCTCCGTCAATAACTCGACGGCGCTGCTCGCGTTTCGCAACGGTCACGACACGAATCCGGATACACTCACCACCAGTGAGGACCGGAGCTATCTACAGGGGCTGGACGGCGATATCATTGGCTATTCACACGAGATCACCGGCGCTGATCGCGACTTCATCATGCGCCACTACCGGGCCTACGGGGGTCCTGAGCCTCCGCCGATCGACCACCGTGGCATCGACGACGCGTTTCTGGGAAAGGCTTCAATCACCTGGTATTTCCACAGTGGTAAGTGGCTGCGGTTATCGGGTGCGGACTAGGCCGGCGAGCGCTAGACTATTCTGCGGGGACACCGAGGCGTAATGTGGTCTGACCTGATCACGCGCGTCGGAATCTATATGGGCGCCTGATTCTGCCATCCCGCAGCACATGAGCCCACCACGCGAGTTGGTCGAGCATCAAGTTGGCGGCCGCTCCGCACCCGTCCGGACTCCTGGGCCTGGCGGCTGGACCAGCCGCATCGATGAGCTGATTGCCGAGCTGCAGCGCCTGCGCGCGGGCCTTACAGGGTGCATCGGTTGCGGGTGCCTGTCGCTGGACCGATGCCAGCTCGCAAACCCCGGCGACCGCGCGG
>JAOAPQ010000852.1 GCA_025462965.1 Bryobacterales bacterium | reverse complement strand
TCATACATGCCGACCGAGGTCCTCCAGGGGAGACCGTCCGACGTGCGGAGCGATATATGGTCGCTTGGAGCGATACTCCACGAACTGGCAACCGGCGCTCCGCCTTACCCGGAGCGAACACCAATAGAGGTAATCTCGGCAATTCTGTATCGGCCTCCTACACCGCTCCCAGCTGAAATTCCGCGAAGGTTGCGCAATGTTGTTTGAAGATGTTTGGAAAAAGACCCATCAAATCGCTTCCAGAGTGCTGCAGAGTTGCGAGCGGCCGTTGCTGCCACTGTCCCGGCTAAGATGTCTGCGTCCAACACCTCAATGGACACCGCGATGCAAAATCCTCGGCGGCGTTCCGAGCATTCCGGACCACGTGTCAGCACAGGAGCTCCAGCATCCGAAATAGCGGAAGCGAATGAATACTTCGAAAAAGGAATCCTCTTCACTTGGGCCAGACCCGATCTTTCTCGAGCACGCGAAATGCTCGAGAGGGCACTCGCGCTTGATGCAAGCTTCGCGGAGGCCCGCGCTGCCTATGGATTTTCCCATTGGTTGATGTTAGAGCAAGGCTATTCCAACGATGCGAGTTGGTTGTATGAAGCAGAAGGGCAGCTTTATCAGGCACTGAATGCCAATACAAACTCAGCGCTCGGACACTATGCGCTAGCTGCGACTTACCTGTGCCAGGGCCGTAAGGAGTTGGTGCCTGCGGAGGTAGACAAGGCGTTGAAGGCAAAGCCAGGCAGGCCCACAGCCGTGCATTGGCTTGCGCACTATCATCGTTTGAACGGCGACTATGAGGGAGCCGCCGAAATTTGGGGGGAATTGATTAAGCGCGATCCATTGTTCTGGCCGGCCCGCACGAACTACGGCGATGTTCTGTTGCAAATGGGAGACGCGGCCAAAGCCGTCCGAGAGCAACAAAAGATCCTGGAGCAGGCACCTCTAAACTTTTTTGCGATTCGCAGTTTGTCTCGTGCCTACATCAGTCTGGATAAATTAGCTGAGGCTCAGAGCGTTCTGGATCAGGTGCATCTGGTAGATTCCGGGAACTATCACATTCGCATGTCGCGGGCACTTCTTACTGCTTTGCAAAGCAGGCATGAGCCGGCCTCGATGGCGATCGATGATGAACTGCTTCGCTTTGCTGGAGCAAATGCCCTGCGTACGTTTGATGCAGTAGAACTGTTCAGCGTAGCGGGGCAAACGGCAAAGGCGCTCGAATGGCTGGACCGAACTGTACGCAATGGCGATGAGCGCATTGACTGGTTTCAACGCGATCCGTTGCTCTCCACTATTCATGAAGATCCCCGGTTTAAACGAATTATCGAGTCCCTCGCCCACCGACGGCCATCCGCCACTCCATCCAGGAAGTGAACCGATCGACCTCTGGATGCGCCACCGCCAACCGTTACTAGCCGGTCACGCCTTTCTAATTCGCCCTACCAGCAACAAACTAAAAGCCAGCACCAAAAATCTGCCCCACTCCCCCGTATCCGCCATGGGATGCTTATCCACGAAAGGGTCTTTCCAGATGGCAGCGTCCGCAACCGGCAAACTCGCGAACGTCCTGAAGGCGCCGAATCCGCCGTCCGCGTACCTGGGCACGCAAGAAGCGCGCCCGTTTCCGCTCCTTGCCGTGCAGGAATCGGAAACGAACCCAAGAAACGCTCATAACAGAGGACTTAGTCGAAGAAGGCAACCCGCCAATACCCGCACTTCCGCCCGAAATACCCACGCATCACCCGAAATTACCCGATTTTCAGGATTCAGAACCCAAGCCGCGACGAAATGCGCGAGCGCCCCACACCTGGCTTTTTCGTGACGCTACAATAAGACTTTTGCCGTCATAAATTTATGCCAACTGCTAATTGCGACATCGGCCTGATCGGGCTCGCCGTCATGGGCCAGAACCTGGTCCTCAACATGAATGACCACGGTTACAAAGTGGCGGTATTCAATCGCACCGTCTCCAAGGTGGACGAGTTCCTCAACAACGAGGCCAAAGGAACCCAGGTCGTCGGCACGCATTCCATCCCGGAACTCGTCGACTCCCTGAAGACCCCACGCCGTGTCATGCTCATGGTGAAAGCTGGCCCCACCGTGGACGAGCAGATAGAGCAGATCGTCCCCCACCTGGCCAAGGGCGACATCATCATCGATGGCGGCAACTCTCTCTACACCGATTCCGACCGCCGCACAAAAGATCTCGCCGCCAAAGGCATTCTTTTCATCGGCACCGGCGTCTCCGGCGGTGAGGAAGGCGCGCGCTTCGGCCCCTCCATCATGCCCGGTGGAAATCCTGACGCCTGGCCCCACGTCAAGGAAATCTTCCAGTCCATCGCCGCCAAAGTCGAAGACGGAACTCCCTGCTGCGATTGGGTCGGTGAAGGCGGTGCGGGACATTACGTCAAGATGGTGCACAATGGCATTGAGTATGGCGACATGCAGCTCATCTGCGAAGCCTACCACCTGCTCAAGGAAGGCCTGAAACTCGGCCCGGACGAGCTCGGAGACGTCTTCGCCGAATGGAACAAAGGCGAACTCGATAGCTTCCTCATCGAAATCACCGCGCAGATCTTCAAGAAAAAAGATGACGACGGCCAGCCGCTCATCGACAAAATCCTCGATACCGCCGGACAGAAGGGTACCGGCAAGTGGACAGGTATCAGCGCACTTGATCTCGGCGTTCCCGTCACGCTCATCGGCGAAGCCGTTTTTGCCCGCTGCCTCTCCGCCTTGAAGGAAGAGCGCGTCGAGGCGTCCAAGGTCCTCACCGGCCCCCCGCCGCCTCCTCCCGGCAACCAGGATGCCTTCATCGAAGACGTGCGCCGCGCTCTCTATTGCTCCAAGCTCATTTCCTATGCGCAGGGTTACATGCTGCTTCAGGCGGCCGCGAAGGATCTGGGCTGGCACCTCAACCTCGGCGGCATCGCGCTTATGTGGCGCGGCGGCTGCATCATCCGCAGCGCTTTCCTCGGCGATATCAAGAAGGCTTTCGACAAGAATCCCACCCTCTCCAATCTCCTCCTCGACGATTTCTTCAGCACCCACCTGAATGAGTACCAGGGCGGCTGGCGGAGCGGCGCTATCAAGGCGATTGAATTCGGCGTGCCTACCCCGGCCTTCTCCACCGCGCTCGCCTTCTATGACGGCTACCGCTGCGAACGCCTTCCCGCTAACCTGCTGCAAGCGCAGCGCGATTTCTTCGGGGCCCATACCTACGAGCGAGTCGACAAACCCCGCGGCCAGTTCTTCCACACCAACTGGACCGGACGCGGCGGCCGCGTCTCCTCGGGATCCTACAACGCATAAATAGAGACCACACCATGAACTATGGCTTAGCAATTCCGCCGCGAGGCGAACTAGATTTCCTGTCGCTCGGCGCACTCATCCATCGCCTCGACCCGGGAATCATACCGTTCCGTAAGGCCTCTCATTACGATGTCCATGTCAGCGGCGGAGAATTCAACGTTGCTGCGAACCTCTCGGATTGCTTCCGCATGAAAACGGGCGTCGCCTCGGCGATGGTTGATTACCCCATCGGCGACATGATTAATGATCGTGTTCGCGCCATGGGCGTGAAGCCCTTCTACAAGAAGTTCAAGCACGATGGCGTAACCGGCCCCAACATGGCCACGGTCTACAGCGATCGCGGCTTGGGTATGCGCGCCCCCGTCGTGTTCTACAACCGCGCCAACGAAGCCGCCGCGCAGCTCAAGCCCGGCGATTTCGATTGGGATTCTATCTTCGACGCCGGTGTCCGCTGGTTCCACAGCGGCGGCATCTTCGCCGCGCTCTCGCCCACTACTGCCGAGGTGATCATCGAAGGGATGAAGGCCGCGAAGGCCGCCGGAGCCATCACCTCTTTCGATCTCAACTTCCGCGAGAAGCTCTGGAGCTTCTCCGGTGGGAACGATCACGCCGTGGAAGTCATAGGTCGCATTGTGCGGCATGTCGATGTCCTGGTCGGCAACGAAGAAGACTTGCAGAAGGGTCTCGGCATCCCCGGGCCCGAAGTGCACTCGCAGGACAAGCTCGACCCCACCGCGTTCTTCGGCATGATTGACAATGTCGTCGCGAAGCATCCGCAGGTGAAGGTCGTGGCCACTACCCTTCGCGAAGTACATTCCACGAATCGTCATTCCTGGAGCGCCGTCGCGTGGGTCAACGGCCAGACCCACGTTGCGCCTAGAGCTGAGCTGGACGTATTCGACCGCGTTGGCGGCGGAGACGGCTTCGCTGCCGGATTCATTTACGGCCTGCTCTCCGGCGAACCTCCGAGTGAAGCCATCAAACTCGGCTGGGCTCACGGCGCACTGCTCACCACGTTCCCCGGCGACACTACCATGGCCACCCTCGAACAGGTCCGCCAGTTGGCAGAAGGCGGCTCCGCCCGTATTCAGCGCTGATTTCACAGCTTACCCGTCGTGACCAACCCATCTGAACCCGCCGCTCACGGTTATCCCCGCCCACAACTCGAGCGCGCCGAATGGATTTCGCTGAACGGCGAGTGGGACTTCACCTTTGACGCCGAGTCCGTCTACCATCTACCTTCCGATGTCGAATGGGACCTGAAAATCAAGGTCCCTTTCAGTCCCGAAACCGAGGCCAGCGGCATTGGCAACACCGGTTTCTACCAAACCGTCTGGTACCGCCGCACCTTCGACGCTCCCGCGCTCGCCGATGGTCAGCGCCTGATTCTCCACTTCGGCGCGGTCGATTATCGCGCCCGGGTCTGGGTCAACGGCAAGCTCAGCGTGAAGCACACCGGCGGCTACACGCCCTTCCGTACCGACATCACCGATCACCTGCTTCCCGAAGGCCCGCAGACCGTCGAAGTCCGCGCCGAAGACGATCCCTCCGACCTCTCCAAGCCGCGCGGCAAACAGGATTGGCAGCTTGAGCCCCACTCCATCTGGTATCCCCGAACCACCGGCATCTGGCAGACTGTCTGGCTCGAGCGGGTCCCGGCGTCCTACCTCGGCTTCGTCCGCTGGACCCCCAACATGGAACGCTGGGAAATCGGCTTCGAAGCCGTCATTGACGGCGCGGCCGGCCGTGGTCTCAAGCTTAACGTCCGTCTGAATGTCGGTGACCTTCTCGTGGCCGACGACACGTATGCCGTCGTATCCAGCGAGGTTCACCGGCGCATCGCCCTCTCGGATCCCGGCATCGATGATTACCGTAATGATCTCCTTTGGACGCCGTCCTCTCCCACACTCATTCAGGCTCAACTATCGCTGCTGGATGAAACCGGCGCCGTCGTCGATTCCGCCCTCAGCTACACCGCTCTCCGATCCATCGCCATCCAGGGGGACCAGGTCTGCCTGAACGGCCGTCCCTACCAGTTGCGCATGGTGCTCGATCAGGGATACTGGCCCACTACCGGACTCACTGCGCCCGACGACCAGGCCTTGCGCCGCGACGTCGAACTCGCCAAAGTCATTGGCTTCAACGGCGTTCGCAAACACCAGAAGATCGAAGATCCGCGGTACCTGTATTGGGCCGATGCGTTGGGTCTCCTCGTCTGGGAAGAGATGCCCAGCGCCTACCGTTTCACGAAGGACTCGGTCGAGCGTGTCACGCGTGAATGGATCGAAGCCATGGCCCGCGATAGCAGCCATCCCTGCATCATTGCCTGGGTGCCGTTCAATGAATCGTGGGGCGTGCCCGATTTGCCCGACAGTCCCTCACAGCGCCATTACGTCCAGGCTCTTTACCACCTCACCAAGACCATCGATCCCACGCGTCCCGTCATCGGCAACGATGGATGGGAGAGCGTCGCCACCGACATCATCGGCATCCACGACTACGACGACAATCCCGAACGCATCGCCAAGCGCTACGCCGATGAGGAGGTGCAGTCACAACTCTTCAAGCGCGAACGTCCCGGCGGACGCCTGCTGCTCCTCACGGGTGAAACCCGGTCCGACCGGCCGCTCATGCTCACCGAGTTCGGCGGCATTGCCTACTCCCGCGATACCCACCACACCTGGGGCTACTCGCGCTCCAATGACGCCACGGAGTTTGCCGCCCGGTACGCGGCGCTGATGGACGTCGTGCGCAATCTGACGTCGCTCGCCGGCTTCTGTTACACGCAGTTTACCGACACCTACCAGGAAACCAATGGCTTGCTCTTTGCGGACCGCACGCCGAAGTTCCCTTTGGAGGAAATGGCCTTCGCTACGCGCGGCCCCATGCGGCCTCAGGATCGGCAGGTCGAATTCGCGTGGCGCGAGCGCATCATGCACTTCCAGCGGCACCAGTATCTGGTCCCCGCGGAAGACTACAAGACGCAGGATCGCCACTAGGTGCCCGCCGGTTTCCGTTCCTTCTGGATGGCCGGTTTCGAGTGCTCGACGCATATCAACCACGCCGGCCACCGTCTCGACATGACCGCCGGCGTCCAGCACGATTCGCAGGCCGAAAGCGACTACGCCCTCATACGTACCGAAGGAATGCAAACCGCGCGCGATGGCCTCCGTTGGCATCTCATCGATCACGGCCACGGGGTCTACGACTTTTCCTCCTTCGGGCCCATGCTCGCCGCCGCGCTCCGCCAGAACGTGCAGGTCATCTGGGATCTTCTCCACTACGGCTGGCCCGACGATCTCGACTTGTTCTCGCCCGCCTTCGTCAATCGCTTCGCGAAGTTCTCCACCGCCGTCGCGCGGTACGTCCGCGAGCATACCGATGAAGTGCCTTACTATGCTCCGGTCAACGAGATCTCATTCTTCTCCTGGGCCGCCTCCCGCGGCCTCATGTTTCCGTACGCCGAAGACCGGGACGCGGAGATTAAGCGCCAGCTCGTTCGCACCGCCATCGCTTCTGTCGAGGCGATCCGGGCCGTGGACCCACGAGCCCGCTTCGTGTTTCCAGAACCCACCATCTACGTCGTTCCTGAGATTGGCCATCCCGAGCAGAAGCGCGCTGCGGCCGAATATACGAACTCGCAGTTTGAGGCTTGGGACATGATCGCCGGGTATGCCCAGCCCGAGCTTGGCGGCAAGCCCGAGTACCTCGACATCCTCGGCAGCAACTTCTACTCACCGAATGAATGGCAGCTCTCCGACGGCGAGAAGATGCAATGGGACGAAGTGCCCCGTGACCCCCGCTGGCGGCCCTTCAACCTGCTACTCAAGGATGTTTGGGACCGCTATCACAAGCCCCTGTTCATCGCTGAAACCAGCCACATCGGAATCGGCCGCGGCCAATGGATTCTGGAGATCGCCGAAGAGGTTCGCCTCGCGATTGTAAATGGCGTACCCATCGAAGGAATGTGTCTCTACCCGATTCTGGACCGCTACGATTGGGGCGACTTCCACCTTTGGCACAACAGCGGCCTTTGGAACCTGCACCTGAATGAGCGCGGGGTTTTCGAACGCGTCATCGAAGAACCCTACGCGAAGGACTTCCGGGCTGCCCGCGACTTGCTCAAGCCTTTCGTTTCGCCGGCATCGTAACGAAAGCGGAGTTCGTTAAACCGCGCCAATTCCCGGCCGCCCCAGGACGCTCGTATCCATCCATCCGTCCCGCACGCGGAAGAGGCCGGGAAACTTGTCTTCCCAGGCCTTGTTCGCTACCGGCACGTACTCGTGCGCGTTCGCTTCAATCGCAGCGTTCCCGGGCACGTGGCACGCCAGACCCGCCGAATGAATCAGGGACGCGCCCGGACATGTCAGGTCCTGCACCGAACGAAACATCTTGTATTTCTGCACCGCGGCGGCCAGCAGCAGGCTTTCTGAATGCCCTTTGCACACCTTGAGCGCGGCGCCCGTGTACCCCATGTCACGCGCGAGCTTCAACCGGTCGAGCCCCGTCAGGGATTCGTCGATCACCACCGGAACCAGCTTCGCCGCTTCGAACATCACGTTACCCCGGTGCTGCTCCAGGTCGCGCTGGGTCGGCTGCTCGATGTACTGCACGCGCGCGAACGCCCCGGGCGCCTCGTTCTTCAGATCCCGAATGAAGTCGAGAAAATACTGCACGTTCGGACACTTCTCATTGAAGTCGAGCGAGTAGATCCATTCCTTTACGCCGCGCGCGGCCTGCGCCTGCGTAGTAACGCGATCGATTCCGGCCACGCGGTCTACGTCCCACTTCAGATCGTTCCCATTGAGCTTGATCTTGATGGCCAGCACGCCGTTGTAAGGAATCCATTCCGCCAATGTTTCCGGCAAGCCGTCGCCAATCGGATGCTGAACGTCCGCCTTGGTCAGCGCGTCCGCCGCCCCCACCGAGTGATACATCCGGATGCGCGCCGTCGGCTTCTCCTGGATGTACTGGTCCAGATATTCCCCGCGAAACTCACCTCCGAGATAGTGGGAAAGATCGTAGCGAACGAAGTCCTTGCCGGACGTATTAAACGCGTTGCGGTCATACAGTTTGCCGAACGCGTCATGGAGCGCCGCATCGAACGAACTCGCCGTCACCAGCGTGCAGAGCTTCGGAATGGGCCGCGCGATCTTGACCTCGCTCGCGGCTTTCAGATACTCCGGCTCGAGCGCCAGGTTGATGTCGAGCGGGTGAGCGTATCCCGGATACTCGCGCGTGATTTTCGCGACCCGCTCCGCCAGAGCCTTCATCGCGTTCAGGGTCACGTCATAAGAAAGGTCCGGGGCGGGGAAGCTCCACATGTTCCCCATCGGCATCGATCCGAACCCCGCCGCCGATTTCCCCGCCTTGTTCCGCACCACGCAATGGACGTTGCAAAGGGTCACACGGTCCACCAGCATTCCACCGAACTTATATGGAGCGCGATACTTATGATCCTCGTAACTGAAGCTCAGCTCCTCGATCTTCACGTCCGTCGATTTCGGACCCGCCAGCAAAGCAGGCGTACTCACAAATTGTCGTCTCGTCATTTAGCCGCCGGTACTCTTCCTGTCCACTTCTCTGTCAGCGAGATCCGTCGCGGCGAAAACTGGTCCGCTGCCGCGCGCAAGTACGGCCGGAACTCGCGCGCCCACCACGCCGTGAATCCTTCCTCACGGATCTCACGCAAGGTCACTACATAATGGTCCAGAATCGCTCCCGCCACCAACTCCCCCGTCCGCTGCACGCCCCAGCAGGAAGCGCTGGTGAGCCACATGAGGTTTGCGGGAATGCGGCTCACAGCCGATACGGCCATCACCGATGCCAGTTCGAAGACAGACTGTTCCTGCACGGCTGCCTCCGTTCGCAAGTTCTCCCACGAGGCTTCCAGCAACGCCATGGACGGCAAATGAGGGTGCGGCATCTTCTGCACCTGTTCGCGCAAATTTGCCCACTCTGCGCGCAGCCCCGCCACATTCAACGGGGGCGTGTTGAATGTCTGGGTCAATTGGCCCGCGCCCTGTTCCAGCCCATCCAGCATCTGGTCGATGGTCTCGAAACTGGCGTCGCGTGCCAGCAGCCCCTCCTGTTTCAGGGTCTCGGAAATCTCACGGATAAGATGCCTGCCCGCGCCGGACAGGTCCGCCAGCGCGGCCATCACCCACATCGGCGACGCTCGGAATGCCAGAATCCCCGCCAGATCGAGTCCATGTCCGGCTGCCTTGCGCAGCAGGAAATCCTTCGCCAAGTCCCCGGCCTTCGGATAGACTCCTTCCACCTGCCCTACTTCCTCGATCATGAATCGCAATGTGGCTTCCACCATGGTGCGGTAAGTCGTCGTCCGGCGGATCGCCGCGGGCACGGTCACATTTCCGATTTCACGCACCAGCCCTCCAGCCAGCGCAGACGCCGACCGTAGGACGCGTTCCGGGAGCGACAGCAGGTAGCGGGTCATGGGATACAATAAAGTCTCCCATGAGCGGACCACTTCAATCCATTGAGCAATGGGATGATTTTGTCAAGTCCCGTTATCGCCCGGAGAAATCGCAGGAAGAATTTCGCAATTACCGCGCGGATGCCAATCCGGTGGTCGAGCAGTTCTACCGCGAGAACCATGCCAACCAGACCCTCGATTTCGTGCTCGCGAAGAAAGCCGAGTACACGCCCCTGAACAAGCGCCGGATGAGCGTGTGGGAAGCCATGGAGTACCTCAATACGCTGGTGGATGACAGCGACCCGGATACCGATCTCTCCCAGATCGAGCACCTCATGCAGACATCGGAAGCAATCCGCAAAGACGGTCACCCGCGGTGGTTCATCCTTACCGGCCTCATTCACGATCTGGGCAAGGTCCTGTGCCTGTATGGAGAACCGCAGTGGGCCGTCGTTGGCGATACGTTTCCCGTCGGTTGTGCGTACTCGGACAAGATCGTCTATCCCGAGTTCTTCCAGGCGAATCCCGATGCGAAGGTCCCTCAGTTCCAGACGCAGTACGGAATCTACTCAAAGAATTGCGGCCTTCAGAATGTCCACCTTTCGTGGGGGCACGACGAGTACCTGTACCACGTCACGAAGGATTATCTTCCCGAGCCGGCTCAATACATGATCCGCTACCACTCCTTCTATCCGGGGCACAAGGAGAACGCGTATGACGGTCTGATGAACGATCGCGACCGCGAAATGTTCGAGTGGGTCCGCAAGTTCAATCCGTATGATCTATATTCGAAAAGCGCCGAGCGCCCGGACACCCTTCGTTTGAAACCGTACTACACTGAGCTGATCGCCGAATTCTTCCCCGCTGAACTGCGTTGGTAACCTGGCGGCAGGGTTCCCCGCCTTCCCCGTAGAAGTGATACTTTGAACAACTACAAGGACTTTGCAAACTCTTCATGGAAACCCGGGTTAAGTGCGGCTGCTCGGTGCTCGCTGCCGCCAGTGTAATCTTCGTCGGTTGCGTAGGTAACAGTTCACCGCCGCCGACCGCAAAAAAGGGCGGAGACGGAGTCCCCGTCACTGTTACCACGGTCGCGCGCCGCGACGTTCCCGTCGAACTTCAGGTCATCGGCAACGTTGAGTCTTACTCGGTCATCTCCGTCAAATCGCAGGTGGGCGGCGAGTTGACGAAGGTCTACTTCCAGGAGGGCGATTACGTCAAAAAGGGCGATCGCCTCTTCACGATCGATCCGCGTACTTTTCAAGCGCAGGTCCACCAGGCCGAGGCCGCCCTGGCCCGCAGCGTCGCGCAACTCAGCCAGGCGCAGGCAAATCTGGCGCGCGATCAGGCCCAGGCGAAATATCAGTTGGCGCAGGCCAATCGCTACGCCAATTTGCAGAAGGAGGGCGTGGTCTCCACCGATCAGACGGAGCAACTGCGCAGCGCCGCCGATGCCTCCGCGCAAGCTGTCACGGCTGATCTCGCGGCTATCGAAAGCGCCAAGGCGGATATCAATGCGCAAAGGGCCACGGTCGAGAACATCCGCATTCAGTTCGGATATACGGAGATTACGTCGCCCGTCGACGGTCGCACAGGGAACCTGACCGTCAAGCAGGGCAATGTGCTCAGCCCGAATACAACGGAGCTGATGACCATCAACCAGGTACAGCCCATCTACGTCACCTTCTCGGTTCCGGAATCGCAGCTCCCGGATGTGAAGAAGTACATGGCAGCGGGAAAACTCCAGGTGGTCGCGGCCCCCCAGGACGATGCCGCCAAGCCGCAGACCGGCGTGTTGACCTTCGTGGATAATTCAGTCGATATGACCACCGGAACCATCAAGCTGAAAGCCACGTTCCCGAACGCGGACCGGAAACTCTGGCCGGGCGAGTTCGTCCGCGTCACTCTGCGGCTGACAACTCAAGCCAATGCTCTCACTGTTCCGAATCAGGCGGTGCAGACGGGCCAGGACGGTCCGTTTGTCTACATCGTGAAGGGTGATC
>JAOAPQ010000045.1 GCA_025462965.1 Bryobacterales bacterium | reverse complement strand
GAAGGCGGTAATTCCAAAGCTGCCGATGCTTTGAGGACCAGCAAGAAAGGAAGCAGGATCGCCATCGAATACTGGCGCACCGGCAAGACTTCCGCCGCCGTGAAGGCTCAGGTTACCGGTTCCCTGACCGGCGATACCTTAAACGTTAACTCGATCCGTATCGAGTGATAAAATAGTCTCTCTAGAATTTCCACGTATGAAATTGCTCTCTATCCTCCTACTTACCGTTGCCACCTGCGCATCCGCCGACCTCACCGGCAACTGGGTCGTGAAGGATGACCTTTCCGACGGCACCTCACGGCGCCAGTACCTGAACCTGAAGCAGGAAGGCCCGAAGATCACCGGAACCATCCGCGTAACGCAGTTCTTCTACAAAATTTCCGACAGCACCGGCGGCCCCGAAGGTTTCACGATTACCGGCACCATGATGGATGGCCACAGCCCCCGGTCGGTGAAGTATGAGGGCAAACTTGTTGGCGACGAACTGCACGTCGGCACCCGGCGCCGCCCCGACGCGCCGCTCAGCGAATTGGTAGCCCACCGCGCTCCCGAGGGCGAAGGCGCCATGCCCGCCCGCATTCCGCCGCCCGCGCTTCACAGGGTGAAGGACAACGGCCTGGTCCGTACTCCTCCGATGGGATGGAACAGCTGGAACAAATTCGCGGGCCGCGTCGATGACGCGGGCGTGCGCGGCATGGCCGACGCCATGGCAACCAATGGCATGAAGGCGGCCGGGTATCAGTTCATCAACATCGACGATACCTGGGAAGCGGACCGCAATGCTCAGGGCAACATCCGTACCAACAAAAAGTTTCCCGATATGAAAGCCCTCGCGGACTATGTGCATTCCAAGGGTCTGAAGATCGGCATCTATTCCTCACCCGGGCCGAACACGTGCGCGGGTTACGAAGGCAGCTACGGTCATGAGGAGCAGGATGCCCTCACTTACGCGAAGTGGGGCATCGATTATCTGAAGTACGATTGGTGCGGCGCGCGCAACATCTACACGGACGAAGAGATGCAGGCGGTGTATCAGAAGATGGGCGACGCGCTCCAGGCTTCCGGCCGGCCGATTGTCTACAGCCTATGCCAGTACGGCCGGGCGGACGTATGGAAATGGGGACCGGACGTCGGCGGCAACGCATGGCGCACCACCGACGACATTCGCGATACATGGGACTCAATGTCCAAGATCGGCTTCAGCCAGGACGAACTGGCGCCTTGGGCGAAACCCGGCCACTTCAACGACCCTGACATGCTGGAAATCGGTAACGGCGGCATGAACGATGACGAATACCGCACGCACATGAGCCTCTGGTCCATCCTGGCCGCGCCCCTGCTGGCCGGCAATGATCTGCGTAATGTGCCGCCCGCGATCCTGGAAATTTTGACCAATCGCGAAGTAATCGCGATCGATCAGGATAAGCTCGGCAGGCAAGGCAAGCGGATCTCGCAATCGGGCGAGCAGGAAATCTGGGCACGGCCTCTGGCCGGTGGCGCGCAGGCGATCGCGCTCTTCAACCGCGGCGGCGCGGCGGCGAACATCTCGGTGAAGTGGGCTGATGTCGGCGGCAAGCCCGCCAAAGCGCGCGATCTCTGGACGCATGCCGACGTTTCGCTGACCGGCCCCGAGTACTCGGCGAATGTTCCCGCCCACGGCGTGATTCTGCTGCGCGTAGGCCGGTAAATCTCAGGGCGCCTTACTCTTCACCAGGGCGGTGAACACCAGTTCCGTGAGTTCGATGGGATCGTCGGTCGCTCCGAACGCACCGGCGTCCAGAGAGGATTGCTTCGCGGCCGGTGTGATGTTCCGCGAGTAAATAATCGCGGGAACCCGAATGTTCCGCAGTTTCAGTTCTTTCACCAGATCGTCCCCCATCCCGGTCCCGGAATTGGCAATCACCGCGGAAAATTCGGGCGCCCCCGCGAACAATTTCCCTGCGTCGCGTAGTTGTTGCACGGCGTCCCGGGGATCGGAGCTGCACTCGATCTCGATTCCGACTGCTCTGAATAAGTCCTGCTCGATCCGGTTATTACCGGGAGAATCCATCCATAAGATTCGCTTCCCGAGCGTCTTGCCGAGATTAGTGTCGGGCTTGACATCGATTACCGTTCTGGCGCGGGCATAAGACCGGGTGAGATCCCTCCGGTACCGAGCGCTGTTCCATGCTGTTTCGTCCGGGCTTATCTTCCCGTTCTTCTGTTCCGCGTTTATTGCCAGCGAAACCGTCGCCTCCAACAGGCCTGCGGCTACGACGTTGCGCTTCCAGAAATCGACGAACCCGTTCGACACAACGTGCCCGCACCCGGGCGCTCCGAGAGGCGGATTGGCAGATGCACAAGCGCCGGCAAAGCGTTTAGTGAGGGTGTCGAGCAACTCTTCTTTAGTGCAGTAATGAGGATCTTCGGCGAGTCCCGTCGACAACTCGAACTGCACATCGAATGTGGTATCTGCGTTCGCGAGTCCGGACGCCATGTTCAGTTTCGCTTGCAGGCGTTGCAGCGTGGTATTCAGCCGCCCCAGCACGCTCGTGGGGCAGTCCGCATTCAGTTCCCCGCAACCAACCTCCTGCGGCAGCCTTGCGCCTGTGCCGACAATGTTTGGCTGCAAGAGGGCCCTGGCCGCCACGCGAGGATCCGCCAACGGATAGTCGGCCGAATACCGCGGGCAATCGTTCGGACAGACTAGAGGGGGCACGGAGTTTCCTGCCGCCTTCCGGCTTTGAGCCAGGAAAGATTGACTACTGAAATTCATCCAGTACACCTGGCCCAGAGTGAGCCGGTCGTGAAGAACCATGCTCCTCGGCCACATCGTGTTATTCGCTTCGAAAATCCGGCTGTTATCGCTCCGCAGGTTCCCATCTCGCGGGCCGCTTCTGGACGTCGGCGGAACGTGCCCGTTGGAGTACTCCCGGTCCGGGTCGCCGTCCGTTGGACTGTCCACTCCGAAAGCGTGGGCCAGTTCGTGCGCCGCCGCGCCGAGGACCGGTAGGTCCTGAATAAAAACAATGTCTTTGCTGGGATTGGCCATAGTAGACGGGCACGTGAAGTTTGGCCCAAACCCCACGTAGATATTAACTCCGTCTTTCTTCCGGAAATCCTCGGAATCCTGGGGCCCTCCGCGAAGCTCGTCACACCCCATTTCCGGCAGGCTGAGCGACTTGCCCTTCCGGCGGAGAAGTGTCTCCCCGTTCTCACTGGGAGCCGCTACAAGGCCGTCGACGAATTCCGGCTTAAAAATTACCCCGACCAGATTCCGTCGGAAAATCCAGTTCGCATTGGCAACCTCATCGGTGATCATGGCCTTCAGATCTTCCGACTTCAACCAGATGAAAAGCTTCACCGGAGTGGCGGGCTGGAGCGTGATGGCGATGCGCTCCCTGTGATTCGGCGCCGCGCAGATGGACCCCGCGTCCAGGAAGGTCGCGGCGTTATCGCTTCCGAACACAAAGAGCCCGGGGAGCGCAGCAGGTGTGCCGCTGCCGGGCCTGGGACACGTCCAAAGGTCGTCGATGGTGTGAATCGTGACGGAGCGATTGTCCGTCTGCACGGGAGCAGCTTGATGAAGACCATCCGGGCCGAAAGCAAATACCGTTGTCGTAGCGCCGGCCGATTTCAGCTCTACTTGCACTTGGCGCGCGATCGCGGTTCCAGGACTAACGCAAATTGCCAACAGAAGCAGCCACTGCTTCCCATATCGCATGACTGGCTCCCCGCCTTGATTAGGTTTCCACTACAACGTCGGCAAGGTCGCCATCGCCGCATCTTTGCGCCGGATCCGTGTGAAGCGTAAATGTGCGCGCGAACTGCGGGTCCGTGTCCACGAACGTGCCCCTGTGATGGAGCCCGAGACTTGATTTCAATTGCAGCGTAACTGTGGCATTGGGAGCCAGAACGACGACCGGCGGCGGGGCAGGATCGAACAGATCGCCGGCTGAGGAAGCGCCGAAGTTGAGCGTGATGCTCCGCGTATTCGCGGGATCCGCAGAGAGTATGATCTGCGGGTGCTGGCTTTGTATAATCCGCAATTGCGGAGGCTTCGTTTTCAGGCAGTCTTGCGGAGCACCGGTCGCGCTGAGCGACTGCTTGATGCTAAGTTCCATTGTGTTGCCCGTGGGGTCAGGCATGTGAGTTATCTCCTTAGTGGAGTTAGTTTATACTACTTCTGATCTAAGTGGGGTAAGAGATGCCTCAGCGGGATACTGTCCTTTAACTTTGCCCGCGGGAAACCTTTGGCGATAACTCGTCGAAGCAGTGCCAGAGCCCGATCCGTGTTCCCGAGAGTCGCCTCGGTCTCGGCGGCGCGAATCATGATGTCGAGATCGTCAGGCGACATTCCCATCGCCCGCTGCAATAGCGCCTCCACCCCATCCCTACGCCCGAGCGTCGCCTGATAGAAGGCAAGGTAGCTATAGAGTTCCGCCTTCTTAGGATTCGTTTTCAACTCGGAGTTCACCATCTTAATCGCCGATTCCAGAGGAGCTGCTGCCTTCGCGCTATCGCCCATCCGTTTGTATGCGACTCCCAAACTACCCGGCATCCGGTAATCGCTGGCGTTTAACTTGACGGCGCGTTCATAAAGTTCGATGGCCTTGGGATATTGCTCCTGGTCGAAATACAGCTTGGCCAGGTTGGTTAGCGTGCTTACGCGGTTCGGGTCCAGCTCCAAAGCGCGCAACAGGCTTCTCTTCGCTTCTTCATTCGCGCCCTTGCGGATCTGGAACGCTCCCAGGTTCGTATACCCTTGCGCGTTGTCCGGAGTCAGCGCAACCACTTTCTGGTATTGATCGATCGCCTTATCGAAATTACCCCGGCGATAATAAAACAATCCGAGCTGCCGATAACCGTTCCAATCTTCGGGACGCAGCGCAATACCTTTCCGATAGGTCGCCTCGGCTTTGTCGAACTGCTTCAGATCTTCATAGGCACTCGCCAGGCCCTGGTATGCGGCGCTGTTGCGTTGATCGGACTGAAGAGCCGTCTCGAAGTCCTTTTGCGCCTGCTCGTACTGTCCCGTATCCAGGTGTATCCGTCCCATGATGATCTTCGCCTCGGGCAAAGAAGGGTTCAACTCCAATGCCCGCCGGCAGCTCTTCAGAGCCTCGTCAATCCAGCGGCTGTCGCGTGTCAGATTGAATTTGGCCTGGTAAGCTTCGCCCAGGCCCGCCAGGGCGATGGCGGAGCGGTTGTCCAATTCCAGCGTCCGGTTGAACAATGCAATTGCGCTCTCGATGCTTGGCAGCTTGTCGCTTCGCTGCAGGTACCCGCGCGCCTGCAGATAGTACTCATAAGCGCCGGGAGCCGGTGGAGCGATGTCCACGCTCGCGGCATGTTCCGGCCGCACGCGCAAACTCAATGCGTTCGCAAGCTTCTCGACCGCTGCATCCTGGAGGCTCAGAGCATTGGACCGCTTGTCTTCGACCACGACTGAATCGGTCTGCCGCATCTGCCGCGTATCCACCAGATTCAGCATCAGTCGCACGCGGTCGCCCTGGCCTTGCAGATGCCCCTCCACCACCGCATCCACTCCGAGCTTGCGCCGGGCATCCGCGGGTGTCTTGGCCGCCTGCTGCCGCACCACGCTCGCCGGCACCACCATCAACCGCGAATTGGGACCTTCGAACTGCGATAAGCGGCTGGTAATGCCTTCCATCAGCCCGTCCGCAAAGACGGTCAGATCCTGATCCTGCCCCAACACGTTAAACGTCAGCACGGCGATGTGCTGGCTCGTCGCCGCGACCGGGCTCGTTTTCCAGAGACCCACGCGCGGAAGCGCCAAAAGTCCCGCTGCCAGCGCGGCTGCCGCTGCGATTGAGGCCACGATCCACCGGCGGCCCGGCTTGCGGCGGCCCGC
>JAOAPQ010000010.1 GCA_025462965.1 Bryobacterales bacterium | reverse complement strand
AAGCCATAGCTTCCAGCACGCTGACCGGAGTGTTATCGACGGAAGTAGTGTTCAGAAAGACGTCCGCTTGCTCCAGGAACGACGCAACTTTCGCTTTCGGTATGGGTCCAGCAAAATGTACCCGGTCGCTTACGCCCAGCTCTTCCGCTAGCTGTTTCGCCTCTTGAAGACTGCCGCCTCCCTTATCCGGGCCGATCATTGTCAGAGAAATCTTCGGGAAGTCGCGCACCAGGAGGCCTACCGCCGCGACAGCGAGGGCCGGATTATACAAGCGATGGAATGCGCGCAACCATACCAGCGCCGGCCTGGCGCGCTCGCGCAACGCAAAGCGATAATTCCGCAGCGTTAAGGGATTGGGTATCAAACCAAGGTCCTTTCCGTAGCATCCCATCTGCTCCTGGAGGTACCGGGACGGAGTGGTAATGGCCGCAGCGGCGCGAAGTTGCCGCCCCACTCGCGCGGGCCACTTTTGAGAGAACGCGGGCAGGTTACCCCCGTGAAGGACCAACACATAAGGCTTTCTGATCCGACGCAGCACCCATCCGACCACCTCCGTGAAAATGAATGCGGGACCGCTATAGACATCCAGCACTGCCACATCGAACTGCTTACGGCGGCTCCAGACCACGCCCACCATATGTAGTAGCCGGGCGAGTTTGCGCCTTCGGTTCGAAACCGTGGTCACTCGCCAGCCACGCGCATTCAGTTCCAGGGCGAGGTCCTCGCTGATGGCCCTCGATCCGAAGACGGGATCGAGAAAGTTCCCTACAAACAAAACGGATGGACGTTCCGGGGCGGTCACTGACTTTCGTATCATTGCTGGATCACGACGAACGTGCCAAATTCAGGAGCTGTATGGGTGGGCGGGTTCGGTACGGCTCCAATTGGCTGCACTACCGACAATCCGGTCATGGGAATCGCGACGGTACCACCCCCATAGGTGCCGGCAGCGATCACCGGCCCGAAGTAATTCTGGGCGTCGCGAATCTGATAAGCGGAGCCAGGTTTGAGCGTGGACGAAAGGTCAACCAGCACCTTGCTGCTTAGATCCCAGTTATAGATAACGACGTTCGCCCGCCCAGCCTCATACTTATTGGGGTGAACGAAAATCCAACTGCCGGTGGGCTTTCCTGCTGTGAACTTACTGTTGGAGTCCAGTTGAGTGCCCGTCTTCCAACCGGCCCAGTTCTTGGGCTGCCCAAGGTAGTAGAACTGGTTCGATCCATAGTAGCTATTGTTGTCCCAGTTGTACTTGGCGACGCTTTGTCCTTTAGCGAGCTGCAGGTACAGATTTGCGGATTGTTGGGAATAGTTCGTATTGCCGGAATACACTACCGAATCCCAGTTCCACAACTGCAGGGCGAAGTATCCGCCGATCCAGTAATTTCCGGTTACGGTAACGTCCTTGTTAACGGCACTGGAACTCCAGCCGACCTGCGAGTCCCCGATATCGGCCCCAGGCGTCTGGTAGGTGTAATTGCTATCGATGCGCACACGTGAAACGGACCCGCTGAAACCGAACAAAATGTTGTCCGTGCGGCCGTCTCTTGAAATCACTCCGTTGTTGAACACGACGTTGTGGTCTACCAGGTAGCCCTGGACGAACGCCTGAGCCGATCCGTACGCTTGAATACCGAGCCCAAACTGATTGAAGACAATGTTGTCGCCCAGATGCTTGGTTCCGTTTTGATTCTGTGTGTAGATACCGTGGCCATGACCCCGATCGGGAGCCTGCCATCCGTTGTGAAATACGATGCAACCGTAGATTTCACTGTCCTGGGAGGGCGTCCAGAAGCCGAATCCCTCTCTTGTGTCATGGACAACCATGTTGATAAATCTTGTCCGAGGACCGTTGACGAACACTCCGTCCAATGCGCCGTCGCCGCGGTCATACTGGTCGCCGGTGCGCACGGTGAGAGTGCTCATCACTTCAAAGCCCCAGTACCAGGCGTCCGAGCCGTTCACGATGAGGCCGCCGTTGATGGTCGCGTGCCCACCCGGGAGCTGGCGCAACATCACAGGGTTATCCGGCGTACCGGTGAGTTGGCTGGTGAACTGGGTTTTGCCGCCGGCATCGCCGTATATACCATCCAGCATCCAGATCACATCGCCCGCGTGAACCGCGGGAGGCTGGTTCAGAGCGGTCGCGAGATCCCATGGGTCAGATTTGTCACCGGATGCGGCTGGTTTTCCGTTGGGCGCCACATAGAAATCACGAGATGAGGGCCCGCGGATAACGCTTGTCGTCAAACCGGTCTGCGAACGGCGCGAGCCGGATTGAACGGTGATCTCTGGGAGCCGCGTAGTTACCTGGGCGGGCACCTGGAAGTTTACCTGGTAGAGGCCGACCGAAGAAGGGGCGAGGCCCGCGTAAAGCACGTCCGCCGGTAGGCCGCCCACCGATACGGAAACGGTTTGCGCAGTACGGTTCAAGGGAATCTGCAACCCATCACCGGACGGCGCTCCCAAAGTAACTGCCGGCGTTACTGCTCCAAGACCGATGGCATACGCGGTGAGAACCTCGCCCGGCGCCGCGGAAGCGATGGAATCCACCGACGTGAAATCGGAATGGAACAGCAACGCCTCCCCCTGGACACCCAACGGCTGGGTGAACAACTTCGGTGCCTGGTCCAGAAGCGTCACGGGTTCGGGAGCGCTTCCCCCCATGGCATTTCTGACGATGACCGCGATGTTGGGGCTGGCGATGTCGTAGGGAATCTGAGCATTGATCTGGCCCGGAGAAACGGAGAAAAGCGGCGCTTGCCGCGTGGTTACACCGTCGTTTACTTCCAGTGACGTCCCACCCAGTACGAAGGGTAGAGGCAGACCCGCGGAAAGGGCCGTGGCCGCAAGGTCATGACCAAACACAGAAATCAAGCTTCCCGGCGCGATGTCGTGGGAGTAGCTCGCTATCTCCACCACGCCTCCGGGCACAATGCCGGGTGCATTGTTTTGCGCCCAGGTGGGAAGAGCGAACAGGAAGAACGAAAGAATTCGGAACGTCGACATGAAAAGTCCTAATTGATCGGAGACCCTAGGCAGCGTGCTTCTCCAGCACGGATTCATAAATCTGGCAGACTTGCCGCAGCACCGTTTGCGGACTGTAGCGCGCACGAACCCGTGCCTGGAGCCGGCCGCCGAGATCCGCGCGCAATTTCGGAGAACCAAGAAGCAGCGCCAGCGCCTGGGCGAGCTGTTCAGGGGACGCGGGCTGAGCGAGCAGCCCGGCCGCGCCGTCATCCAGAACTTCCGAACATTGCCCGACGTCCGTCGCAGCCACCGCAAGCCCAGCCATCCCGTACTCCAGAAGCGCCAGAGGGAGGCCTTCCGAGACGGAGCTAAGGACACCGATGTCGCAGCCGGCTAGTATCGAGCTCACGTCCCTGCGGACGCCAAAGCAACTTACACAACCCTCAAGACCCAACTCAGATATCTGGCTCCGGATACGTTTTTCATAGACGGGGTCGGAGGCGTCGCCCACGAGGATCGTGTGGGCGTCGGGATCGAGGCGTCTGAGAAGGACCAGCGCGAGCAGAAGATTCATATGATCTTTCTGCGGCCTGAAATTGGCGACGCACACAATTCGATGGCCCGGACTCCCGGGAAGAGAATTCAATGCCGCAGTTCCGCGGTCTTCAACGCGGTCCTCAACCAGGTTGGGTACATACCAAACCCTCTCGGACGGCACTCCCAGTACGATACGCGACCAGGCGGCTAAACTCTGATTGACCGCGATTACGCCTATGCCTTTGCTGACCCGCCGGTAGGGCCAGGCCGTGCGGTCGTTGCAATCGCACCTTCCGTAATGATCGTGCCAAATCACGACGCCCCGTCGCGCGATTACGGATGCGACCCGAGCGAGGAACAAGGAGGTGCCGTGCGCGTGGAGAATTTGAATGTTGTGGCGGCGGACGAAAGCTGCGATCCGGAGCAGAGCCGTGAGATCGAGGCGGCCGCCGCGGTTCAGACTGATACGAGCCACGTGCGCGGCCACCTGGCCTGCCAGCGGCCCTTCCGCACGCGTCGTACAGAGGTACGCAGCGAACTTTTCCTGCGGCAGCAGATTCGCCAGATTCACCGCAACCGTCTCGGCGCCGCCGATGCTGAGCGTATCGACGACCTGCATTACACGGACGCGGCGATCGCAGGAGGAAGAGAGCATATGTGGAAAGAGCGTGGCCTAGTCACGCCATTAAGGTACGGGAGTTACTGCCGGTTCCGGCGCGTGTTGCCGGGGACCGTTAATTGCAATTTTCCACCGGCTGGTTAGCAGGGTCGCCAGTGCGTTCCTCAGCCCTTCCAAGGAGTACCGCTGAGCCCAATGAGCCGAACTGAGCGATAGTGCCCGGTACCGCGCCGGATCGTTGATAAGCGTGACCAGGTTCGCTGCCAAGGCTTTCGCGTCGTCGACGGGAAAGACAAGCCCCCGGTCCTGCAACATCCAAGGGATCAGACCATGGTCGCTAGCGACGCACACTAAACCGTGGCACATCGCCTCAGCCAGAACTTTGGGCCACCCTTCGGAGTGCCTTGACGGCAGCACCAGAAAGTGAGCTCGTTTATAGCAGAGCATCGCCTCATCGAAGGGGATTGCACCCATGAACGCGACTTGCGCATCAATACGCA
>JAOAPQ010000007.1 GCA_025462965.1 Bryobacterales bacterium | reverse complement strand
CAGGGCGCCGAATCGGGCGCGTTCCTCGGCGTCGTCCAGGCGCTGCTCGATGGCGATGAAGGTTTCTACGAGCAGGTTTTCCAGTCCCTGCAGATCCCGTATAAGCCGGTGAAATGGGAGACCGATCACCGCCTCGGCTCCCTGGGCAAGCGCGATCTGAAGGTCGATGCCGCCAAGCAGTCCGCTGTGCTTCAGCTGATCAATGCCTACCGCGTGCGCGGCCATTTAATGGCCGATCTCGATCCTCTGGGCAGCGCGGAACCGTACTATCACGCGGAGCTCGATCCCCTGACCTACGGTTTGAACATCTGGGATCTGGACCGCGAGTTCAGCACGGGAAATTACGGCGCGCAGGGCGTTGCCACTTTGCGCGAAATCCTCGAGCACGTCCGGGGTACTTATTGCGGCAAGCTGGGCTGCGAGTACATGAACATCCAGCACCCCGATCAGAAGCAATGGCTTCAGGAACGGATGGAGCCGCAAACCAACAACTGGCCTCTAGAAAAGGCGGTCAAGATCCGCATTCTGGAAAATCTGCTCGCCGGCGAGGAGTTCGAACATTTCCTGCACGCCCGGTACGTCGGACAGAAACGGTTCTCGCTCGAAGGCGCCGAAACGGCCATTCCCATTCTGGAAGAGCTCCTGAACCGCGCAGCCGAGGCGAATGTTCATGAGGTTGTGATCGGTATGGCGCACCGCGGACGCCTGAATGTCCTCGCGAATGCCGTGGGCAAGCCGCTGCACGAAATTTTCGCCGAATTCGAAGGCAACGCCGATACCTCTACCGCTCACGGTTCGGGCGACGTTAAGTACCACCTGGGCGCGAGCGGGATCCGCCGCACTGCGTCGGGCAAGGAAATAGCCATTTCCATGGTGTCCAATCCGAGCCATCTGGAGGCCGTTGATCCCGTTGTGGAAGGCGTGGTGCGCCCGAAGCAGGACCGGCTGGGTGACGCCGCGCGCGAGCGTGTGATTCCCCTGCTGATCCATGGCGATGCCGCGTTTGCCGGCCAGGGCGTCGTGGCGGAAACGCTGAACCTGTCGCAGCTCGAAGGCTATTCGACGGGCGGTACCGTCCATCTCATTATCAATAACCAGATCGGCTTCACCACCCTGCCGGGCGGCGCGCGTTCCACACCCTATTCCACCGATGTCGCCCGGATGGTGCAGGCGCCCATCTTCCACGTCAACGGAGACGATCCGGAAGCCGCCATCCGCGCCATTCAAATGGCTTTCGATTTCCGGCAGCAGTTCAAAAAAGATGTCGTCGTCGATATGTTCTGCTATCGCCGGCATGGACACAATGAAGCGGATGACCCGGCGTACACCCAGCCAATCCTTTATCGCAAGATCAAGGAGCAGCCCTCCGTCGCCGTCCTGTACGGCGAGCGTCTGGTGCGCGGTAAGTTGCTGCCCGCCGCTGAAGTGGCCAACATGCGCAAGCGCGCCGCCTCGCGCTACGAATCCGCGTTCGACGAGAAACCCGCTCCCACGCACCTTCCGGCCGTCATTCACGAGCATGGCGCATCTGGTCCGGCCCGTACCGGCGTCGAGCGCGAATTGATCGAGCGCGTGGTCGATGGTATCACGTATTTCCCGGCGGATTTCACCGTTCATCCGAAGCTGAAGGTCTTTAACGACAAGCGTCGGGACGCCCTCGCGAAGAATGCTCCCATCGATTGGGCTTTCGGCGAAGCGCTTGCGTTCGGCACTCTCGTCTTGGAAGGCACACCCGTTCGTTTGAGCGGGCAGGATTCCGGCCGCGGCACTTTCAGCCAGCGCCATCTCGCGTTCTACGACTTCGAAAACGGCAACAAATATATCCCGCTGAAGCATCTCGCGCCGGGTCAGGCCCAGTTCGATGTCTTCGACAGTTCGCTCAGTGAGTACGCGGTTCTCGGCTTTGAGTTCGGCTACACGCTGTCCGATCCTCACGCGCTCGTGCTCTGGGAAGCTCAGTTCGGCGATTTCGGCAACGGCGCGCAGATCATGATCGATCAGTTCATCACGAGCGCCGAATCGAAATGGGGCGTTACCAGCGGCCTGGTCATGCTGTTGCCGCACGGATACGAGGGCCAGGGGCCCGAGCACTCGAGCGCGCGCATCGAGCGTTTTCTGGAACTCGCGGCCTGCAACAATATCGTCGTTGCGAACGTCACGACGCCCGCCCAGTACTTCCACATTCTGCGACGGCAGGTGAAGAGCGGCAACCGGAAACCCCTCGTGATCTTCACGCCCAAATGGCTCCTGCGCTATGCCAAGGCGGTTTCCAGCTTTGATGATCTGACGAACGGTCAGTTCCGCGAAGTGCTGGGCGACGCCGCCGATCCGAGTGCGGTAACGCGCGTCGTGTTCTCGACCGGCAAGGTGTATTATGACCTGCTCGCCGAGCGCGAGAAGCAGCAGGCGTCGCACGTTGCGCTGGTTCGCCTGGAACAGATTTATCCGTTCGCCGCCTCACAGGTCGCCGACGTGCTTGCCCGCTATGCGCCCGATGCGGAAGTCGCGTGGGTCCAGGAGGAGCCGCGCAACATGGGCGCGTTCCGTTTCGCCGCGGAGCAGTTCGAGCCGCTCCTCGATCCGACTAAGCGCCGCCTGCAATATATCGGCCGCCTCGAAAATCCGAGTCCTGCGACGGGATCGAAAAAGCGCCACGACCAGGAACAAGCGGAAATCGTCAAAGCCGCGCTGCGGTAAAGCGTTGGGCTTTCAACCCGCAACCGTGCTGATCCGTGCGGGTTGTCGCTGCGAGGATCGCGACTCTCCGGCCCCGTGCGTCATCCAACAGAGATGACGGAGCGGAAGCATACGGCTTTTTCGGTTTTGGATCTTGCGCCCGTGCGTGCGGGCGGCACGCTCGCGGAGTCTTTTCAAAACACGTTGGAACTCGCCCGGCACGCGGAGCAGTGGGGCTACACCAGGTTCTGGCTCGCTGAACATCACAGTATCGCGGGGATCGGAAGTGCGGCTACGTCTGTGCTGATCGGCTATGTCGCGGATCACACGTCCACCCTGCGAGTTGGTTCCGGCGGAATTATGCTCCCGAATCACTCGCCGCTGGTAATCGCCGAGCAATTTGGAACCCTGGAAACGCTCTATCCAGGCCGGATTGACCTCGGAGTGGGACGCGCGCCCGGCGGCGACACTCTGACCGCCCGCGCGCTACGCCGTGATTTCGGTGGTGGCGCGGACGACTTTCCCCGGCAACTACGGGAGCTTCTCGATTACCTTGCCCCCGCCAAGCCGGGACAGCAGGTGCGCGCTATTCCCGGGCAGGGTACCAATGTGCCGGTGTGGCTCCTGG
>JAOAPQ010000888.1 GCA_025462965.1 Bryobacterales bacterium | reverse complement strand
ACGCGAGGACACACGAATTTGGGACCAGCGTTCCGATCTCAATCTCTCCGGGTCCGCGATCAGTGGCGATGGACTTGACGGTCTTTGAACGGACCGATTCAGCGACCGCTGAGTTGTACCAGGCGGCGCGCCAGCGTTCGCCGATCGCCGTGATGTTACAGCTGGGAGAGGCCACGGGGCAGTTGTGCGGTATCTACATGACGAGCGTGATTCCGGAAATACCGGAGTTCCAGGACGAAGAACGCCGGTTGCAGTGGCGTTTCCAGAAATCGCGCGCGCAAGGAACCGTCAACGATGAAATCGCGGTGGCGTTCGCCTAACAATGAACTACGAAAGCAACACGACTGTCCCGTCGCGAATTCAGGCGGGTGTTTCCTATGCGGTGGCTCGAATGTCATTCGGCCGCCGCGTGGAGCTCATGAAGCAGGTGCGCGAGCTCGCGGGGCGCCTGGAGTTTCTGCAGGCCGGACCCACCGATGACGAACAGATGCACGCGAAGATACTCGGGGCAGAGATCGACCGAGTCTATCTGAGATGGGGCTTGCAGTCCGTATCGGGACTGGAAATCGATGGCCAGGCGGCGACACCTGAAAGCCTGGCGAATGAAGGGCCCGAGGATCTCTTCCGGGAAGCGCTCGCAGCTGTGAAGAGCGAGTGCGGTCTTAGCGAGCAAGAAAGAAAAAACTAACGGTCGCGTTCCACTTTCAGTTTTCCAACCCGCGCGGCTGGAACTGCGACGAGTGCCGCAAGAACCAACTGGAATTGAAGCGAAGGTGCGCCTGGGTACCGGCGGCGCTACTCACGCCGCCCAAGCCAGTTTGGACGCGCAACCTCATCTATACGGAAGTCTGTCCAAAATCCATGGTGCAGTCGCAAAGCCTGGCGTGGATCGAGGAGTTCGCTTCCTTGCGACGGGTTGGCGGCCTAAGGACGGACGACCTGACTGCCCGGCAGGTGGACGCCTTTTTGTTACTTGAAGCAGAGCTAACAGCGGAGAAGACAGCGGTACATAACGATGCCACACGACAAGCCAGCAACGAGAGTGCAGTATACGGGTCGCGCAAAGGATAGCTTCGGAGGCGAAGTGGCAGGCGGCGGTTCGCGCGCCGCGGTGGCCAGTGAGTTACGGAGCCTTACTTGCTGAGCTTCCCACAACTTAAATCAGGGGCGGTGCTCCAGTATCCGGCGCCAGCAAGCGTTCGGTTCGCTAATAATGTGCTCTCTTTCCTGGATGGGAGTGAGCAGCGCTATCGGTTGGCGCCTGGACCGCTTCGCCGATGGACAGTACAACTCGCGATGTTGGAAGACGCGGAGCTGAACGCCCTGGAGACATTCATCGTGGACACGCAAGGCGCCTTTGGCACCTTTGCGTTCACCGATCCGAAAGACGGCAAAGTGTATTCGAGTTGCCATCTCAAGAGCGATGGTCTCGAAGGCTTGCGAGCCGGCGACCTGCGCGGCAGCACGAACTTGCAGATTCTCGAAGGCCCGGCTTCCTAGATATGCCCTACTTTCCGCAACTTTCCAGCGGCGCACTTAGCCAGTATCCGATTACTAAACGGATGTCTTACCGAACCATCGTCAACGAGCTAGACGACGGGTCTCGAGTCGTGCTTGCCGATACGAACGCCGCATCGATCCACTGGGAGATGGCCTATGACGGACTATCCGATGAGGAGAGCGATGTGCTGGTTGCCTTTTTCGCCTCCGTCGAAGGACGGCTTACGTCCTTTACGTTTTGGGATCCGGTGGACAATCTGCTTGGATGGAGCGAAACGCTGAGCGCCGCCGCGTGGCAGAGCAGCACTCTGCTGGCCCTGGCAACTCCGGTGTCCGATCCCCTTGGGACACAACGCGCGACGACCGTGACGAACAACGGATCGGGCAGTCTGGGAATTGGACAGACGATTGAGATTCCTGGAGCGGTTGTGTGCTGCTGGAGTTTCTACGCCCGAAGTAACTCCGTTCAAGCGGTGACGTTGACGCGAACCAGCGGCTCCGCGAGTTCCGCTTCCGCGCAGACTGTCGGGCCGAACTGGCGTAGATTCGAGCTTTCGAGTTCGCTGCCTGCCGGCGGCGATGCGTCAGTCTTTCAAGTTGTCTTGAGCGCCGGGGCTTCGCTCGATTTGTTCGGATTTCAGGTTGACGCCCAGCCGGCAGCGTCACAGTACGTTCAGACCGCAGCGGTAGGCGGCGTATATCCCGCAACTCGCTTCGATATGGATGAGATCACGGTGACCAGGACCGGACTGAATCAAAACTCCTGTGGCCTGCGCCTTGTGACACACGTGAACGGATAGCGCCATGTCAACCATCTTCCAAACCAAAGAACAACCGATCCCGGATACTCCGCTCCTGCTATTCGACTGCGTAATGACGGATGGCTCAGCGGAGCATTGGGGCACTCAAGCCGTGACCGTGGGCGCCGTTCAGTATGCAGGACGGGTCGCCAAACATAACCTCTTCGAGATGCAGACCGCATCGGGTCAAGGCGTCGATTCCATACCCAAGCTCTCAATCGATCTGGCGAACGCCGATTCCTACTTCTCGGAACTCGAGCGGAACAAGGGCTTCAAAGGCGCAAAGCTGACCGCAAGGTTCGTGTTCTTCGACTTGAAGAAGCGCGTTCCCGGAACGGAAACCGCGGTGTTGTTTCAAGGCATCGCCAACGCGCCGGAGTTGATCACTGAAACAGCCTTCCGATTAAGCGCCATGAACCGGCTCTCCATGCAGCGTGTCTATTTGCCGCCGGTCCGCGTGCAGAGGCGTTGCGCATGGGACTTTCCAGCAACCGCGGAACAACGAACGGAAGCCGTGGATGGAGGGGTCAAGGGGCGCTTCTCCCGCTACTATGCATGCGGCTATTCGCCCGACATAGCCGGCGGTAGAGGCAATCTCAACGGACAAAATCCGTTCACAACGTGTTCTTACACGCGCAGCGACTGCGAAGGTCGGGGCATGTTTCATGCTGACTCGCAGCAGCGGGCGACCGCCCGGTTTAGCGGGATCGAATTCGTACCGTCCACGATCGTGGTGCGGTCGGCCGGCAGCAAGAGCACACAGTTGTCGGCGGTAAGCCTCAATGAGGGCAGATATAACGGGTTCGTCCCGCTGGTTTACGGCACGGCCTGGTACGCGCCCAGCATTGTTTTCGCCCGGAATGACGGCAATCTCACGCGCATGGAGGTGCTTCTCGGCGCGGGAGAGATGCATGCCGTCTACAAGGTATTGGTGAACGGCATTGACATCCCGACTGGACGTTCCGGCCAGAACATGACGGGAACGGGGTGGTTCAACGTGGTCACCTACGGGACGCGGAACGGCGGATTCAACCTGGACTTCACCAACTCCGGCGGCGCGCCTCTGGGTGACCCGTATGGAAGCATGGCGTACTTGTCTGTTGTGGTTCCGAACCGCATCAATGATGGCCAGACATTGCCGAGCATTCAGGTGCTCGTGGACGGCGTGAAGCTTCTTAAATACGCAGCGGATGGAACGGCAACCGACGGCCAATTTTCGAATAATCCCTGCTGGATCATTCTGGATGTGCTGCTTCGCAACGGCTGGACCGCAAACGAGATGGATCTAGCCAGCTTCGCGGCTGCCGCCGCGTATTGCGATGAGCAGATTCCGGCGAAGGACCTGAATGGGAACGCCACCATGATCCCGCGCTTTCAGTGCAATGTGGTTCTACAGGCCAGAAGAAGTGTTGGCGATGTGCTGCGCGGCATTCGGAACTCTTCCCGCTTGTACCTGAGTTTTGGGTTCAACGGTCTATTGCAACTCAAAGTGGAGAATACGCTGGCTTTGCAGCAGCCTGCGAAGCCATTGAACTCCAATGCGAGTGCCAGCCTGAACGGAGGCTGGCCGGCCTATGAGTTTGGCGATGGGGCGAACGGTACCACCGGAATTCTACGCAATGCGGATGGAAGTTCCACGGTGCGCCTCTCCTCATCGGGCGCGGTGGACTGTCCAAATCGATTCTCCGTGGAGTTTCAGGATTCCTTTAACGAATACCAGCAGGACAGCTTCACGCTCGTGAACTCCGACGACGTAATCCTGACAGGACAAGAGATCAACTCCAACCTCAACGCTCTCGGGATCGCCAACTACGACCAAGCCGCGCGCATCTTACAGTTCAATCTGGAAAAGAGCATTCAAGGCAATGTCACAGTGGAGTTCCAGACCAGTGTGAAGGCTCTCGGGTTGGCGCCTGGCGACATCATTACGCTGACCTACTTGAAGGAAGGCTTTGAACGCCAACCATTCCGGATCGCGAAGATTGTTCCCACCACGAACTACCGCACGGCCACGATCACGGCGCATATTCACGATGACTCCTGGTATTCGGACGATAACGGACTCGGCTCGGCCACGGGGGCGCGCCGACTACCAGGATATGGTATAGGTCTGCCGAGGCCGGTGTCGGGTACACACTTGGATGCCGATGGCGAACTGGAGTTCGGCGTTACCGAAAGCTCCTCGCAGTCGCAAGACGGCACGACAACCCTGGTCGCAACAGTCACCTATATCGCACCGGCCGCCATTCCCGAGTCCGCCCCTGCCATACCGATCCTAAGCCTGGCAGCATCCATTTCCACGACGGGCGGAACTCTTTCCGGGGCACAAACGCTTTACTACGCTCTTAGTTCGGTAGACGCCCAAGGCAATGAGAGCCCGCTCTCATTCGTGGTTCCGGCTGCAATCCCCCCCACCACATCCACAAATACTGTAACGCTGCAGGAGCTGAGCTTTCCATCCTCGGCGGGATCCTTCCATGTCTACCGCGGTCCCAATCCGACCCAGTTGTACCGGATCGCAAGCGCCGTTACGATTGCGCCCGTGTTCACTGATATCGGATTGCCGGACCAGGCGATCCTGCCTCCAGATCCGAACTTCGATCACGCGAACTTTTACTGGCGGCTTGAATTGCAAGGTGAAGCGAACGCTACCATCCAGTCCAGTACCACAGTGGGCAACAGTGTCCTCGCAATGATCGCGGACGAGTACGCCGGGATGACCGTGCGCATCGTTCGCGGTACCGGTGCTTCGCAGGAGCGAATTATTGTATCCAATGACGCTACTTCGCTCACCGTGAAAACCCCCTGGGACATTCAACTGGACCCGACAAGCGTGTTCGTTGTCGCTGAATCCGGATACCAATCCGGAGCGACAGGGAAGACCAACGTTCTGCAGTTTCCCATCCCAAACCGGCCCAATGCCATCATCCAAATCTCCGGGCGATCCGCCAACAGCAACGATGTCGAGTGCCCGTACGAAGTCTCGCCCCTCACGCGGTGGAAGATTGGCGGCGCCGGTCTTAAGACGACCGACGCGGATGTGCCTGCAATCCCGACATTCGGGCTGTCACTTTCGGCCGTGAAAGGCGGCACGGTGACGCTGGGAGCAATCGGCTTCACGGACCTGACGAATACCTCAAGCATATCCGCCGGAACCTATACCTTTTTTTACTACGATGAAACGCAAGGTCCACCCGTGGTGAGCCTCATGGGAGTGGTCGGTTCCGACGATTCGTCCATCCAATTGAGCGCCGCATACACAGGTGAAGCCGATTCCTTCATCCAGCTCGAAGGCGAGATTTTGCAGGTCAGCCAGGTCTCTTCCGATGGACTTCAGTTGCAAGTCGCGCGAGGCTCGCTGGGCAGCACGGCGGCGTCGCATTCGGCGGCGACTTTAGTTTATGCATTAGCCAGCAAGATTACGATCGTTCCATTCATTCGAAACTTTTTCGGAACGCCGGCAAGCGGAGACTGGAGTTACTCCCTGGCATTGCCGAATGTCCGCATAGCTGCCGCTCAGCTCTACGTCAACAACTCGCAGGGGAGCAGTCCCGCAGCGACGGGCAATTTTATGACCACGAGCGACTTCGGGCTGCGAACGCTATCCGGTGGCCAATACGCGTTTCAAATCGCGGGATTCCTGGCGATTCAAACGGGCGCTGCTCCCGACATTTCAATCGAAGCCGAACGTGTGATACGGGATGTCTTCGCGACCGTGAACGCCGCAGCGTCGCAAACAACCGGCATCGCGGCGAACGTCAACCTTGATGGAAACCCGCTCTGCACGCTCTCTTTCGCTCCGGGCGCGACCACTTCGAATGTCGTGAGCGGCTTGACTCTGCCGCCTCTGAAATCCGGCGCCCGGCTCAGTCTGGATGTGGTCTCAGTGGGCGAAACATTCCCGGGCAGTGATCTTACGGTGATGATCCGCGTCTGAGATGCCCCGCGTCTGACTGGTTGTGCAACGCGTGCCGCGCAAGGTATCGTTGCAAGTGATAGTCCGGCCCCCATTGTGCTCCAAGTACAAAACGTTTCCAAGCTATACCGCCTCTACAACAATCCAATCGACCGTCTGCGCGAGCTGAACCCGCTCCGAAAAGGTCCGCTCCATCGTGATTTTTGGGCGTTGCGGGATATCAGCTTCTCGGTGGATCGAGGCGAGATCGTGAGCTTGGTAGGCCCGAACGGATGCGGAAAAAGTACCCTTCTACAAATCATCAGTGGGATACTGCAACCCACCAGCGGGCGCGTGGTGACAAAGGGGCGCGTCGCGGCGCTGCTGGAGCTTGGCGCGGGCTTCAATCCGGAATTCACCGGCCGGGAGAACGTATTTCTGAATGGCGAAATTCTGGGACTTACGCGTGACCAGATGGAGCGGGCGCTGCCGTCCATTGAGCGTTTCGCGGAGATCGGCGAATTTGTGAACCGGCCGGTGAAGGAGTACTCCACCGGCATGTACGTACGGCTAGCATTCGCGACCGCTATTCATGTTGAGCCGGAGATCCTGATCGTCGATGAGGCACTCGCTGTCGGCGATGCCGTATTCGCCAACCGGTGTATCCGGAAGTTCGAAGAACTGAAAGAGAAAAAGACCACCATTCTCTTTGTCTCCCACGACCTCGGCCTGGTGAAGCAGCTTTCGCACCGCGCGATCTTCCTGCTCAAGGGCCGCGTCCAAGCCGCGGGCGAGCCGACGCACGTGATCAACCGCTACATCGGTATGGTTCTCGAAAAACAGCAGGATTTCGACCGCAAGGAAGATGAGCGCGCCGCGAGGCTGCCATCTAGCCATCGCCACGGCGACCGGTCGAGCGAGATCCTGGCGGTCACGTTAACAGATCAATCGGGCCGGCCGTGCGCGGCCGTTTCGAGCGGTCAGAACGTCGCCGTGCACCTGCGTGTTCGCTTTCATGCGCCCAGAAAGGATCCCATGGTCGGTATACTGATTCGCACACGCATCGGCATGGACGTCTTCGGCACGAATACGCGCATCGAACAGATCAAGCTCGGAGAGTTCCAGGCAGGGGAAGAACTATCGATATCCTTTCATTTCGCGTGCTGGTTGACGCCGCAGCCTTACACGCTCACGGTTGCGACCCAAAATGACGACGGTTCAAGCCATGACTGGCTTGACGATGTAATTGCTTTCGAGGTTGTTAGCGCGCGCCAGGCCGCGGGAGTGGCCGATCTGCGCGCCGAGGTCGCGTGGGTGAAGTCTAGTGGATTAGAATGACGGCGAAGATTTCAGTGCGCGTACATCCGAGAGCACGGCGTTCCAGGATCTCGGGGATGTTAGGCGCCGCTTACAAGGTGGACGTAGCGGCTCCGGCAAATGACGGAAAAGCGAACCGCGAGTGCCTCCTCTTGCTGGCTGAGGTGACCGGCCTGCCTCAATCACGCATAAGACTTCTCGTAGGCGAGCGTAATCCATCGAAAATATTTGGGTTCGATGATATATCGCAGGAAGAACTCGAACTTAAACTGAAAGCAACGCTATGAATCTGGAACACATTCAGGAAGAACTCACGAAACAACGCCTGGATGGCTGGCTGTTTTTCGATCACCACCACCGTGATGCCCTTGCTTACAATGTTCTGGGCCTGTCGCCCACGCTCCATGTTTCACGGCGTTGGTACTACCTGATTCCCGCGCACGGGACTCCACGCGGCCTGGTTCACCGCATCGAACCAGGGGTGCTCGATTCCCTTCCGGGTGAGAAAGGCGCCTACTCCAGCTGGCGCGAGCAGGTGGATGGATTGCAGGTGCTGCTCCGCGGCATGCGGCGTGTGGCGATGCAGTATTCACCGTTCTGCGAAATTCCCTATGTTTCGATGGTGGATGCCGGAACAGTGGAATTGGTGAAGCGGACAGGGGTCGAGGTGGTCAGTTCGGCGGAACTGGTCCAGTACTTCGAAGCACGCCTCGATGCGGAAGGACTCGAGTCGCACCTGGAAGCGGGGCGCAGAGTGGATCGGGTGCGCGAAGATGCGTTCCGGATGATCGCAGCAGCCCTGCGCGAAAACAGATCTATCGACGAATATTCCGTCCAGCAGTTCATCCTGCGCAGGTTTGCGCAGGAAGGTATGGTAACAGACAACCCGCCAATCGTGGGCGTGAACCGGAACGCGGGTAATCCACATTACGCCCCCGCCGCCTGCGGGAGTTCACCGGTCGCGAAGGGCGATTTCGTACTCATCGATATGTGGGCGAAGCTGAACACCCCGCACTCCGTCTACTACGACATCACCTGGACCGGCTACTGCGGCGAGGTTGCCCCCGACCCGTTTCAAAAGGTCTTCGAGGTGGTTCGCGACGCACGCGACGCAGCCATCCACCGCGTGCAAAGCGCTTTCGATGCTAAGCAACTGGTTCGCGGATTCGAAGTGGACGATGCCGCGCGCCGGCACATTGAAGCAAAGGGCTTCGGACGGAATTTCATTCATCGCACGGGACATTCGATCGGTCACGAAGTACACGGTAACGGCGCCAACATGGACAACCTGGAGGTCCACGATGAGCGAAAGCTGATTTCCTGGACCTGCTTCTCGATCGAGCCCGGAATCTATTTGGACGATTTCGGGGTCCGTTCGGAAGTGAACATGTTTCTCGACGACAACAAAGCCCGCGTTACAGGTGAGGTTCAGCGCAATCTGCTGCGCGTTGTATAGGGGCTATTTTTCCGTGAGGGCGGCGACCCCCGGCAGTTCGACACCGGAGAGGAACTCGAGCGAAGCGCCGCCACCCGTGGAAATGTGCGAAATCCTGTCCGCAACGCCAGCGCTCTTGACGGCCTTTTCCGAATCGCCCCCGCCCACCACCGACGTCGCTCCCGATGACGCTACCGCAAGAGCGACGGCCACGGTCCCCTTGTCGAACGGAGGCTTCTCGAAAACTCCCATGGGACCGTTCCAGATAATCGTCTTTGCGGACGAGATGACGCCCGAGAACGCCTCAACGGTCGCAGGCCCGATGTCGAGTCCCATCATGCCATCGGGAATTCGCTCCACCACCTGACTCGGCGCGTGCTCGCGGAATTCCGCCGACACGACGTGATCGACCGGCAGCATGATTTTTTCTCCGAAGCGGGAGAGCAAATCCTTCGCAAGGTCCAGCTTGTCTTCCTCCACAAGCGACTTTCCAGTTCCCTGCCCTTGCGATTTCAGGAACGTGTAGGCCATCGCGCCGCCGATCAGCAGGCGATCGACGATGTTCACCAAATTCGAGATGACCTCGATTTTGTCCGATACTTTCGCGCCGCCCAGGATCGATATACCCGGACGCTCGGGATTGGTCGTGACCTTGGTCAGGTAGGTCAGTTCCGTGTCCATCAAGAGACCGGCCCCGGCTTGTGGTACGAAAGCGACCATGCCAACTGTGGATGCATGCGCGCGGTGCGCTGTTCCGAACGCATCGTTCACGTAGAGATCGCAAAGCGATGCGAGTTGCTTCGAGAATCCCGGATCGTTTGCTTCCTCCTCGGCGTGAAAGCGAAGATTTTCAAGCAGCAGCACTTCGCCCGTGTTCGGCTTCATTGCCGCCACGTCCGGTCCGACGCAATCGGACGCCATCTTCACGTCGCGGCCCAGCAGTTCGGCGAGCCGGGAAGCAATCGGCTTCAAGCTCATCTCCGCGTTCGGTTTCCCTTTCGGCCGGCCGAGGTGTGATCCCAGAATGACTGCCGCGCCCTGATCCAACGAGTACTGAATCGTGGGCAGCGACGCCCGAATGCGCTTGTCGCTGGTAATCTCCTGTCCGCCATTCGCGAGCGGCACGTTAAAATCCACGCGAATAAAAACACGCTTACCCTTGAGGTCCAGATCTCGTATCGATAGTTTTGCCATGTGTCAGAAATTTGAGGGTAGCAGCTTGCGCGGATCGAGCGACACTCCTGCGAGCCGGTAGGCTTCGAGCAGCGCGCCGGCAGCGGGTCCAAGGATGGGAGCGCCGACATCGAACGAATGGCTTTCGGTCGAGGTGAGAAAACTTTCCAATAAAATTGCACTATCGAACGCACCGCCGATGTACGCCGCTTTCACGAGCGCATCGTCAGGCCAGAGCTGGCGCCTCACGGCATGGGCGAGGTGACCCAGCTGCTGGCCCGCGTTTTCCAGAATCTGTATGGCGACCGAGTCTCCCTCCGTGGCGACTCCATCCACCAAGACCGCGAAACGCGCCACTCGGTTGCGCGGCCAATCAGGCGTGTAGAACAGGTGCAGCACGGCATTCATGTTCGGCTGACCCGTTTCGGCCAGGAAGGCCTCCCGAAGGACCGTCGCGTCGCCCCAGCCTTCCTCCTGCCGCAAAGCGGCCCGAAGCGCCTGCCGGACAATGTCGAAAGCACCGCCTTCGTC
>JAOAPQ010000839.1 GCA_025462965.1 Bryobacterales bacterium | reverse complement strand
GTGAGCAGCGCGCCCACCTATCGCCCGAACGTGAGCGGCAACCCCGTGACGCCCGAAGGCCAGCGGACCACGCAGAATTACCTCAATCGGGCGACGGTTTCGGTGCCGACGGACCCGAGTCATCCTTGGGGCAACGCCGGCCGCAATATCGCTCGTGGTTATCCTTTCTACCAACTCGATATCGGACTGCACAAACAGTTCCCTCTCTGGTCGGAGACGCGCAAACTGGAATTCCGCGCTGAAGCATTCAATCTGCTGAACCAGACGAACTTCACCGCGCCGGATGGCAATATCAGCAATTCTTCATTCGGCAGCATCACGTCCACCTTCCCCGCCCGCCAGCTGCAGTTTGCCGCGAAGGTGATTTTCTAATGATGAACCGCCGCCACTTCGGACAATTACTGGGAGCCGCCGCCGCTGCGGCAGCTCCTTCACCCGGCAAATTTTACTTCGCGGTGATTGCGGATACGCACATCATCGACGATTTCTATAAAGGTCCCGAGAACAGTCCGCTCGACACCGAGAGCATCTTCAAGACTACGGACCGCCTCACCGCTGCGCGCGACTTCATCAACAAGTTGAATCCGCCGATGGAGAAGGTGTTTTTGGTGGGTGACTACTTCCACAACTACCCGTCGGCGGATTGGGATTTCTACTTCAAGAACAAAACTCGCGTGGACCGCGCGAAGGAGATCACGGACGGCTTCAAAATGCCGGTGCACGTGTGCTTCGGAAACCACGATTACGATGTGCCGCGCGTTTCGCGCGAGTTCAGCCACAATCTCTTCAGCGAGAAATATCGCGTCAAGCCGTACTACTCCGTGGACTATAAGGGTTTCAAGTTCATCCACCTGAATAACTTCACTGGCGACACCTGGAATCCACAGAGCAAACTGTATAACAAGCAGGCGGGATCGCTCGGCGAAGAACAGCTCAACTGGGCCGAGGCGGAGCTCGCGCAGCGCAAACCCACCTTCGTGTTCATCCATTTTCCGCTGATGATCGTCGCAGACGTGGAGGTTAAGGACTACGGTCTGCACCCCATGCTTCGCAAGTATCAGGATTCGATTCAGCGCGTGGTTTCGGGCCACTGGCACAAGTGGTACGATTTCGCGCGCACCTTCGGGCCGCCGCATTACGTGATGGGCGCGACGCGCTACGACGAAGACGCTTACATGCTGATCGAAGTGGATACCGTCAGGAATTCACACAGAGTGTTGAATCTTCCGCAGGTGGATTGGTCGACGCACTACAGCCGTCCTTACGACCCGCGCGGGTAGCGGCTGTACATACTTTATTTTCAATCGCTTACAGGACTGTACACTCTACAGGGCTTCCTTCGGATAGAATTCTATAAAGCAAGAAGGAAGATCACGAGATGAAGGGACTGATTGCGATCCTGGCAGCGGCGGCCCTGCTCACAGCCGCTGAAGAAACGATCGCCCCTCTCGGCACTTATAAACCGCTGGAGCGGAAACACTGGGCATTCCTCCCGCGGAAGGATGCCGCGCCTCCGGTGTTTACCGATGCGGCCGACAGGGCATGGGTCAAGACTCCGATCGATGCGTTTATTCTGGCGGGGCTGAAGAAGGCGGAGCTGAAACCCGCCCCCGCCGCGGATCGCGCCACGTTGATCCGGCGTGTTACGTATGACCTGCACGGCCTGCCGCCAACGCCCGAAGAAATCGAGGCTTTCGTCCGCGATAAATCGCCGCACGCCTGGGAGAAAGTCATAGACAGGCTGCTCGCGTCCCCGCGCTACGGCGAGCAATGGGGACATCACTGGCTGGATGTGGTCCGCTTCGCCGAATCCGATGGGTACGAATACGATACCCATCGCGGAGATGCGTATCGCTATCGCGATTACGTGATCCAGAGCTTCAATGAAGATAAACCTTACGACCAGTTCGTGAAGGAACAGCTTGCCGGCGATGAGATGGATTCGAAGAATCTGACCTATCTCACCGCTGCAGGTTTCAACCGCCTCGGTCCGCTGCGCAAGAATATCGGCAACCAGGATGTCGCGAGTTCGCAAAACGAAGTGCTGACCGAGATGACGAACATTGTCGGCGCCGCATTTCTTGGCGTCACTGTAGGCTGCGCGCGCTGCCACGATCATAAATTCGATCCGTTCCGGCAATCCGACTACTACCGCCTGCAGGCTCACTTCGCGCAGCTACAGCCGAACGATCTGATACTGGCGAGCATGGAAGAGCAGGAGGCATGGAAAGCTCAGGCGGAACCGGTCAAAAAAGACATGGCGCGAGTACAGGCCGCCATGCGAAAGGCGGGCGACGGGCAGAAGGCAACTCTCGAGATGGAGCTCGAAGCCCTGGACGAGAAAATGCCGCCGCCGCTGAAATCCATCTACACCGTCGCGGACGAGCCGCAGAAAGTCGCCCAGATCCATCTCCTTTTTCATGGCGATTACACCTCGAAGCTCGACAAGGTAAACGCCCGTCCTCTTGGCGTGCTGCTGCCGGATAATACGCCGGAATATCCGGTTACCACGGATAAGCCGAGGCTCAAGCTCGCCAACTGGATAACCGATCCCGAGAACCCGCTGACCGCCCGCGTGATGGCGAACCGGATTTGGGAATACCACTTCGGGCGCGGCCTGGTTTTCACCTCGAACGACTATGGACGCATGGGCACACGCCCGTCGAACCCCGAGCTGCTGGATTGGCTCGCCAATCAATATGCCTCGGGCGGGTGGAAGATGAAGCAACTCCACCGCATGATTCTGATGTCGAGCACCTACCAGCAATCGAGCCAGTCGCCGGTCGAGAAGGAAGCCGCCGCGAAGGATGCCGACAACGCACTCCTTTGGAAATTCACTCACCAGCGTTTGCAGGCCGAGGAGATTCGCGATTCCATGCTCGCCATCGCAGGCCGTCTCAACACGAAGATCGGCGGACCCAGCTACATGATCCCGATCGATGAGGCGCTTGTGAAATCGCTGAAGCGGCCCCAATACTGGGTGCCCACGAAGGACAAGACCGAGTACG
>JAOAPQ010000824.1 GCA_025462965.1 Bryobacterales bacterium | reverse complement strand
GGACTTGCCAGGAGCGCGGCGGACATACGGTGAAGCAGCTCCGGATCCATCGGGACGGATTGGGCCGTCATACCATCCATGGAATCGATCGGACGGAGAACCACGGAATCGCGGGCTTCGGATGTGCCGAGCGGAATCAGCACCACAGGGAATTGCCAGACTTTCCGATCGAAGCCGCTTTCGTGTGAGAGGCGGCGGACGGTTTCGTCGGCTTGCCGCAGGCGGGCCAGACGTTCCGCCGAGAGCGCGCTGCCCCAAACCCGGAGCTGGTCGAGCGGGACGACCGTTTCCACGCGGGCGATCACGCGGTTGATGCCGGCCGTGCTGTTCACCAGATCGCTCGCATCGGCATCGAAGCTATCGACGGCGAGCACGGGCGCGTACGTGCGGAAATCGCCTTGCACTCCAACGGACAGAATGGGCACGAGCCAGCCGCCCGCGAGGGGCGCGAGATGGCCGTCGCCCTCGGAGCATAGGCAGCGGATGGCGAGCCCCGGACCGGGGAACGGATGGCGTTCCAGAAATTCCTTGGGCAGACCGAGTTCCGTGCCGATGTCGCGGACTTCGTCCTTGTAGAAAGAGCTGAGCGGCTCGATGATACGCTTGGCCGCGAGCAGCTTCTGGATTCCGGCCACGCGGTTGTGGTGCGTCTTGATTACCGCCGCCTGGGCTGTACCACCCGATTCGATGGTATCCGGATAAATGGTGCCTTGCCCCAGAATCCAATGGCCATCGAGCAGGTGCCGGCTTTCGATGATGCGCTCCTGGACCAGCACGAACTGTTCGCCGATGATCTGGCGCTTCTCTTCGGGCTCGCGGACCTTCGCGAGGGGTTTCAGGAATTGCTCCTGAGCGGATTCGATGGAGACGGTGCCGTGGCCGAGCTGGTCGAACATAGCGCGGACAAATTCGGTCTCGCCCGCGCGCATCAGGCCGGTATCGACGTAGACGCCGCGGACGCGCTCGGGACCCAGCGCACGAAGACAGAGCGTGTAAGCCACCGTGGAATCGACGCCGCCTGAGACGAAGAAGAATACGTTCCGATCGCCAACCGTTTCGCGGATGTGGCTTTCGATGAGCGGAATGCGGTGGCGCGGATCCCAATCCTTCTCGCAGCCGCAGATATCGAACAGGAAGTTCGACAGTAGTTCGCGCCCTTGCGTGGTGTGAACAACTTCAGGATGGAATTGAACGCCATAGAGATGGCGTGTCCTGTCCTCGATTGCCGCGATGGCGCAGGTGGACGTCGAGGCCAGTACGGAGAATCCGGGAGGCGCCTCTTGCACGGTATCGCGGTGACTCATCCAGATCTGCTGGTCGTCGCGCCAGTTAGCGAATAGCGGGCTTTCCGCGGTCAGATGCAGCCGGGCGAGACCGTATTCGCCCTTCTTTCCGGGTCGCACGTCGCCACCGAGAAGGCGCGCGATGAGCTGCTGGCCGTAGCAGATGCCGAGAACCGGTTGGGAGCCATCGAGAATCCCCGGGTCGATGCCGGGGCTTCCCGGATCGTATACGCTGGCGGGGCCGCCGGAAATGATGAGCCCCTTGCGGCCCGCGAGCTGAGCAGCGGGAGTGTCACTGGGCCGGACCTCGGCATAAACGCCGAACTCGCGTACTTTGCGGGCGATCAGATGGCAGTACTGACCGCCCGTATCGAGAACGGTAATCTGCGGTTGAGCTTGGCGCTCCAGTTTACTTCCCAGTTTTACTTCGCCATTCTCTGAACGATTATCTTTTTGGCGGAGTTCAGGAGAGTCTGAGCCTTAGGCAGCGCTTCCACCGCTTTCGCCACGGCTGGATCGGTCTTTACGTCGAAGACGCGGCTGTCTTCGCTGCTCTGCGCAGTGAACACCATTTCATGCTCGAGGCTATGCTTCACCCAATCCATGTGCTGGGTGAAATCCGCCTCGGTGAACTGGACGTTGTGCTTGAGCAGGTATTCGTGGAATGCGTCAACGACCGCAGTGTCGGGAGCCCAGCCTGCCGGCAGCGTGGTGCTGTGCGAGCCGAAGTAGAAGCTGGTGAAGTTAAAGAACTGGGCTTGGCGGAGCAGTTCCACCTGGAATTTGTCCAGCTTGGGCGGAGTGTACTTCTCATCGGGAGAGATGCCGCCGCCGCCATAAACCGTGCGGCCGCTATCGGTCATCTTCACATCCTGCATGTTGCGGGCTTCGGTGTTCTGCTTGTAGTAGTAATCGAAGAACGACGTGTGGCTGTAATCGCGCTGGATCAGGCGGCCGCTCGGCGTGTAGTACTTCGCCGTCGTGAGGGCGAGGCCGGTGTTCTCGATCAGCGGGTAAACCGTCTGCACAAGGCCCTTGCCGAAAGTATTCTCGCCGAAGATCCAGCCACGGTCGTGATCCTGCAGGGCGCCTGACACGATCTCGGCAGCCGACGCGGAGGATCGATTCACCATCACGACGATTGGATAAACGCGACCGTGATTTCCGTTGTGCGCGGTATAGACCTTCTCGGCCGAGTTTCGACCGTGATGCGAAACGATGACATCGTCCTTGTTCAGGAACTTGTCGGCGACAGCCACCGCTTCATTGAGCAGCCCGCCCGGATTGCCGCGGAGATCCAGAACCAGGCCCTGGATGTTCTTTTCGCCAATGCGGTTCAGATTTTCCGTGAGCTCGCGGCTGGTGGTTTCGTTGAACTGCTCCAGAAAGATGTACCAGATGCCGGTTTTGAGCTGAATGGCCTCCGGGACGCTGGCGCGGCTGATGGCGTCGCGAGTGACGTTGAAATCAATCGGTGTCGCCGTGCCTTCCCGCTTGACCGAGATCTTGACCTGCGTACCGCGCGGACCTTTCAGCATGTCCGCGACCTCCGTGCTGGTCAGATTGTCGGTGGGCTTGTCGTTCACGGCGGTGATGACATCGCCGGGGCGCAGACCAGCCTTGAACGCGGGCGAGCCTTTGAACGGCTCATAAATGAGCGTCTTGCCGGCGCGCTGGCCGACCTTCATGCCGACGCCATAATAGTTTCCGCGCTGATCCTCCCTCATGAGGGCAAAAGTGCGTGGATCGAAGAAGTTGGAGTGCGGATCCAGGGTCCGGAGCATGCCGGGAATGGCGCCGTTATAGATGGCTTTGTCCGCGCTGACCTGATCGGCGAAGTTTTCCTCCACCAGATTGTAGGCTTTGGTAAAGCTCTTGATGCTGTTCTTGATCTCGTCGTCACCGGTAGTGGCGGCAGCCGCCACGTCCATGCGGGGACCATAAAGGCCTCCCACGAGCGCGGCACCAAGAATAACAAGGGGTAGAAAGAGAACCGAACGCCGTTTCTGAGCCATTAACCGACCGTCCTTACAATGAGTATAACAATGCCTTGGACGCTGATCAGAGACGTTTCGGTTGCTGCCGTTTGAACCCCCCTTAAATGACGAGATTTTGTAGCCTGTCGGGTGGTCGTTCCGGGAGCGGCATTTGGCGCAAATATCCTGTTTCTAAGCGTTTGCATGAAAAAGAGCTACACCGCAAATGTGGGCCGCGTCTTCGCGGTAAACTGGACGGACTGGCCGGACACCGCCGAACTGGCCTCCAAGATGCGCAAAGTCCATGCTTTTCGATTCCCCGGTTTACTTTCTATTCCTCATTCTGGTCGTCGCGGTGTATTGGCGGCTGGGCTTCCGGTCTCAGAACGTTTTTCTACTGGGGGCCAGCTACTTTTTCTACGGCTGGTGGGACTGGCGCTTCCTATTGCTGATGATCGCGTCGACGGTAGTCGACTTCTTCATCGCGCGGGGTTTGGATTCGGACCTGCCCCCGGCCCGCCGCAAACAACTCCTGGTGGTATCGCTGGTCATCAATTTCGGCGTGCTGGGGGTGTTCAAGTATTTCAATTTCTTCATCGGCTCATTCACGCACGCGCTTGAAACGCTCGGCGTCGCGGGCCTCCCGAAATCTTTTCTTGAAGTGGTGCTTCCTCCCGGCATCTCGTTTTACACGTTTCAGGAGGTTGCTTATATTGTCGACGTCTACAAAGGCCGCCTTCGCGCGTCCGATCGATTTGTCGATTATGCCCTGTTCATCAGCCTGTTTCCGCATCTGGTCGCGGGCCCGATCCAGCGCCCGTCCCATCTGCTCCCGCAAGTTCAGAAGCCCCGGGATTGGGACCCGAACCGGGCTTTCGACGGAATGCTGTTGATCCTGGAGGGTTTGTTCCGAAAGTGCGTCATCGCGGACAATTGCGCCCTGATTGCGAATGCCGCATTCAGCGGAAAGTTCGGCGGTCCGAATATTCCCGTGCTGCTCCTCGGAACGTATGCGTTTGCGTGGCAGATTTACGGCGATTTCAGCGCTTACAGCAACATCTCGCGGGGCAGCGCGCAACTGCTCGGCTTTCACTTCATGGTGAATTTCCGGCAGCCTTACCTGGCGGTGAGCCTGCAGGATTTCTGGCGGCGCTGGCACATCAGTCTGAGCACGTGGCTGCGCGACTATCTGTATATTCCACTGGGCGGGAGCCGGCGAGGCAATGTTCGAACGTATGTCAACCTGTTGATTACCATGCTGCTCGGCGGCCTGTGGCATGGCGCCAACTGGACGTTCGTGATGTGGGGAGGCATTCACGGAGCGGGACTGGCGCTGGAACGCTTCCTGCGATCCGCGGGCGAGGCGGTTCAAATGGCGTTGGCGCAGCGCTGGGTACGCAGGGTTTTTATTTTCCACGTTGTCTGTTTGGGATGGGTATTCTTCCGGGCGGACTCGA
>JAOAPQ010000746.1 GCA_025462965.1 Bryobacterales bacterium | reverse complement strand
AGTGTGCCATCCAGATCGAACAGGAACGCCGGAGGTGAGGACGCCAAAGAGGCCATGCACTATCTTCCCGCGCAGAAGCGCATGATAGGGGCAGCCGGCGTGGCGACCGCGGCATTAAAGTCCGCGGCATAACGGATAAAGCCCAATATTCACCATCGATAACCGATCCGAGCGCCCCCGATCTCGATCGTACGTATCCCCGCGCCCGGTGCCGGGTTATGTTTATTCTGAATTGTCATTGACCGCTCTCGCCACTTTCCCCATTCTCATCGCGGCGTTCTGGTTCGTTGCCGAGTACTTCGGCATCACGCCCCGCCTCTCCGGTCACGTGTTGTCCTCCGTTGTGAGCTTCGCGCTGATTCTCGGGCCGTACTGGTTCTTCGGGTTCGGACTGGCCGGGCCGCTCAGCCGCAGACTGAACCGCGCCGCGCTCCGGATCAGTGCGCCGCTGTTGCTCCTGCTCCCTTATATTGTCTTCACCGTGCCACGCGGTCAGTTCCGATGGGACTTGCTCCTCGGACTCGCGGTGGTGTTGACCGGCGTCTCGCTCTTGCTCGAGCGCGCGCCGTCTCAACCTGGCGCATGGCAGGATTGGGCAGTCCTGCTAATCCTGGCGCTTGCCGTGGAGACCCACGTCTTCAACGCCGCTTTCCCCGTGCCCGGCCTCAGCGGACTTGCCAAATTGATCTTCGTGGACCTGGCCCTCTACGGATATCTGGTAATCCGCCCCATCGGCGGAATCGGTTTCGATTTCTTCCCGCGCGCAGCGGATTTCACCGTCGGGCTACGCGAGTTCCTCTATTTCACGCCGATTGCGATCCTGCTTGGTTTCGCGCTCCGGTTCCTACATCTGCACCGGACGCCCGGGAATCCCGCGTGGTTCGCAGCCGGTTGGTTGTTCACGCTGTTCTTCATCGCCATCCCCGAAGAGCTTTTCTTCCGCGGGCTGCTGCTGAACATGCTGGAGCGGCGCATCGGCGTCCGCGCCGCCCTATGGAGCACCTCTTTAGTGTTCGGACTGGCTCACTTCAATAAGCGGGCCGTCTTCAACTGGCGATACGTGATCCTGGCCGCGATCGCGGGATTGTTCTACGGCCGCGCATGGCTGGCCCGCCGCCGCGTTCTCACTTCCGGGATAACGCATGCCACGGTAGACACGGTCTGGAGCATCTGGCTTCGTTGATCTGCCCGGGGCGTGTCAAATCGGGCCGCCGAACCCTTCCCAACTCGTCACCTCCGCGCCCTCCAGGACCACGCGGAAGTATCCATCGTCGCCCCGCCCGCTGATGCTGTTCCCGTCCTTCGTCTGCACCTGCATCGAAACCCACTTACCCGCCAGCACCCGTTGGTACAGCTCGAAGTACTTGCGCGCGTACTCCGGGTCAGTCCACGCGGAGCGGTACACCATCGTAACCCGCTTGGCCTGCTTGTCCTCAAGCAGACGGTATTTTCCCCCGCGCCAGTGCGGGCTCACGTCCCTGGCTTCCGCTTCCGTGCAATACTGTCGCAGCAGAATCGATTGATCCAGCTCGCCTACCGGACCGTCTACCAGCCGCTTCATCCCCTTCACCTCCGGCACTTCCGTCCGCACCGGAAGCAGTCCTGCGAAGTAGGTTTCCGGATGCAAGATCTGCTGGGCCGAAACGGGCGGACGCAGGAATACCTGCGCAAACGCATCCTTGCCCCGCCGGTCATAAACCGCCTGTTGGAAGACCATCCCCTGGTCGTAAGGAAACATCAGCGTCTCGCGAAAATACAGAGGCGCTTTGTCGAAGACCGGAAACGTTTCCTGGTCGGGCGACTGTTGTTCGTCATTCTTTCCGGATCGCGCGATCTCCCGCTCTAGCACCGCCCGCATCAGCCACGAAGCCTGACCCTCCACCACCGCCTGCCGCGCGAGCGACTGTTCGCTATCGTTCTCCACTTTCTTCGAAAACTTCTCCAACGGGAAATTCTGATCCGCCAGCGCGTGCGCGAGTTCATGGACCAGTGCCGCGTCCCGCAAGGACGTTGCGGCCCAGTCCGTGATGTACAGCTTCTTTCGATGAAAATCGTAAAATGCCGCGGTCTGCTCCGTCAGCAAATCGATGGTGGTCTTCTTCAGGTCGAAGTCCTGCGGAACGAAGCCGAACTTTTTGAGCGTCAGTTCTTCGGCCCGCAATTCCTGTGGTTTTATGGATTCCTGAATACGCTCCCGCAGAAACTGGTTCACCTGATCCCGTGTAATGACTTCGAACGCGACTGGATGCTTGATATTAAAGCCAGTGACTTTCGCCAGATCCGCCAGGGCGGAATCTATGGCTTGACGCCCCGGCGCGACGGGGGCCGCGAGGTAGGAGGCTGTGAGGAGAGCGAGCGCGGCCCAATTCATTTCAAATCTGCAACACCAGAATAGCGCGCTACAATGAAACCTACTTTATGGCAGACGAAACGAAATTGTACAAAGCGGAAAATCTGGGAAGCGGAACCTTTCTGATCAGCAAGCCGAAGAGGAAGAAAGCCAAGACGCGCCAGACGCAATTGAAGAACGTAAGGCGCGGCTCCCGCAAAGGTTAGGCTTTCGATTTGCGGTTCGGGTCAATGGCCTGCAGCAACGCCCCCAACAGGGCGCGCTGCATGGCGTAAGCCGCCCCAACGCTTGCGATCATTGCCGTGCTGACGATTAGCGTATCCATGATTCCCACTTTCCGCATCACCTCAGAGCAAATTTAGTTCCACAACATCCTGTCTGAACGAAGAACTGAACCAAATCGGACGGCCAGTATGCCAGGCCCACCTCGCGATACATGTGCCCGTTTGCCGCCAGTTCTTGTCGAAATTTACCACTCGCGTATGAATTTGCGATAAATTTATGCACAAACAATGGCGAGACCATCCAGCCCTCCGCCCTTCCCTAGACCCGCGCCGAAATCCGTGTGCAAGGCGACGTAAAGGGTAAGCTCAACATCTCCACTTCGGCCTTGCGCTCAGCCCGCTCCACGTACGCACTCGACCATTCCCAATCCGCGGCCCGGTCCACCAGCCCCAATCTCACCGGATGATGCTCAACAAAGTGCGTCGCCTCGTTGCACTCCTGCGTATTCCGGATCACCCGCTCGTAAGATTCCCGTTCCCAGAATTGCCGTCCCGAGGTCAGTTCGCTCGCGTCCATCAAGGTCTCGGCAATGTAAACTGTCCCTGCCTTCGGCTCCATCAGTACATGCACATGGTTGTGTTGGATCACCCACGCCCGAAGGGTATACAGACCCATCTCGTGCTCGCCCCGGACCAGCGCATCGCGCACCACGCGAGCATAGCGCTCTTCCCCCAGCAGCAATTGTTCACCTGCCGAACGGTCGAGCATGCGGTCCACCGCGGCCGCCGACGCGCATCGCGGTTTCTGGCGCAGAGAGCCGCGTAACCTCCAGGTAACAAGGATCATAATTACTGAAGTGGTGATCCCGGCAGCCTAAAATTCTCCGCGCAATTTGGCTGTGCTACAACAGGACTCGTGACCCACCGCGATTTCACCCGCCGCCTTACCGGCGTGTTCGGCTTCCCCGTTACCCCTTTCCGTCAGGACCTCTCGCTCGACCTCGATGCGCTGGGCCGCAATGTCTCCGACATGGCCGCGCATCCCTTCTGCGCCATGGTCGCTGCCGGCGGTACCGGCGAACTCTATTCGCTTTCTCCCGAGGAAGCGGAGCGCGTAATCCGCATGAGCGTCGAAGCGGTGAACGGGCGCATGCCCGTCGTCGCGGGTACCGGTTACAACACGGCGATTGGCGTGGATATTGCGAAGCGCGCGGAGCAGGCCGGCGCCGATTGCCTCCTCGTGTTGCCGCCCTATTACAGCAACGCTCCCGAGGACGGTCTCTTCGCCTATTACGAAGCCATCGGTAAGGCCACCGGTCTTCCGATGTTGATCTATAGCCGCGAGTGGGCAGTCTTCTCGCCCGACCAGGTCGCCCGCCTCGCCGACCGGGTGCCTTCGCTCGCCGGATGGAAAGACGGCCAGGGCAACGGCATGAGATACCAGCGCATCATGCAGAAGCTGGGCGATCGTCTCGCATGGTTCGGCGGCCTGGGCGACGACTGTGTGCCCACTTACTTCGCCATCGGCGTGCAGGCCTATACGTCCAGCATTTCGAACATTTCACCGGCCGTTTCTCTCGCCCTCGCCGAGGCCGGCATGAAGCGCGACTTCGCCCGCCTCACGGAGTTGATGTATCGCTACGTCCACCCGCTGTATGCGTTGCGCGAACGCGTCAGAGGCTATGAAGTTTCGGTGATGAAAACCGCTATGGAAATTCTCGGCATGCCTGCGGGTCCTGTTCGCCCGCCGCTCGAGAACACGCGCCCGCGCGACGTCGAAGACCTCCGCGAGCTTCTGAAGGCCTATGCCCAGAATCCGTAATTGAGCTGTTCCAGCTTCAGCAGTAGCCGCTTCATTTCCAGTCCGCCGCCGAAACCGACCAGCTTCCCACTTGCGCCGATCACGCGGTGGCACGGCACAACAATGGGAATCGGGTTCTGCCCGTTCGCCGCGCCGACAGCCCGCACAGCTTTCGGCGCGCCGATCGCCTTCGCGATGTCGCCATAGGCTCTCGTCTCGCCGTATGGAATGGCACGCAGTTCGCGCCACACTCGCTTCTGGAATTCCGTCCCGCGCACATCGAGCGGCAGATCGAATTCCTTCAGTTCCCGCGCGAAATAGCGCGCCAGCTGT
>JAOAPQ010000727.1 GCA_025462965.1 Bryobacterales bacterium | reverse complement strand
TCGAAGCCGAACTTGAGAGAGTGCTGTCCCTTGATCCACGAGAGGACGTAATTGGCCTGCACGGTGGTATCGGCGCGGCCCTGCGGGTATCCCGAGATACCGGCAAATGTGGGGCCGCCGGAAATGCGGATATCCGGAAAATTATTAGTAACGCCTGTGTTCAAACCGAAAGCCCCCGGCGCCAGATTGTCGACGCCGGTTTGGGATGTGAAATCCAGTTCCAGACGATTCCCGCCGAAGCGCAATTCACCAGTCAGCCTGGGGCTGAAGACGGTGGTGTAGCCAATCCCCAGAAGCTTGCGGTGGCCTACGCGATAATCGCCAAAGCCGGGAATATTATGCGTCCCGAGCGAGGAAGCTTCGTTGCGGTTGTCCGGCTCGAAGATGAAGGTGCCGAACAGCAGATTATTGGCATTGATCGAATGATCGATCCGCACGGTTACGTTGTCCAGATTGTAATTACGCGGGCCCTGTCCCGTATAGTTGTTCACGGTAGTTCCGGGATTGTTCGATAAGGGGATCAGCGTGAGCAGCTGCTGAACCACGGGATTGGTGACAGCAGCCCGCTGCGTCGCCGTAGGTACGGTTGTGGTGAAGGTCTCGGTTTCGCGCAGGCGCCGCCCTTCATAGTTCTCGAAAAAGAACGTACGGTTACGGCCGTTATAGCCCGGTAACAGTATCGGGCCGCCCACACTTTCTCCGAAAATATTGCGTTTGAAGGGAGCGATAGTTTCGCCGGTGCGGGCCTTCTCCACCGCGCGCGGTGGATCGAAGAAGTTTAGCGCGTCCAGTTTGTCGTTTCGCAGATAGTCGAATAGCACGCCATGGAATGCATTCGTGCCGGATTTCACGACGCCCGTAATGATGATTCCGCTCGTGCGCCCGTACTCCGCGCTGAAAGCGTTGCTATCGACTTTGAACTCCTGAATCGCTTCGATGCTTGGCTGAAATTCGATCTGTGTTCCATCGTTGAGATTCATGCCGTCGAGCACGAACGACGCGGAATCCGATCGGGCTCCCGAGCTGTTGATGCTGAACGCGCCGAAGGCGCTCGCCGAGGTATTCCCGCTCCGGTTGTTTGTCGATCCCAAAACCGATCCGGGAACAAGAACGGCTAAATCGAGAAAGAAGCGGCCGTTCAAGGGAATGTCCGAGATTTGCTGGGAACTCATGACGTCACCGATAGCGCTTGATTCGGTCTGTACTCCGGCGATCGCCGCGCTCACATCCACGGTGGTTGAGGTCCCGCTCACCGAGAGGATGGCATCCGCCCTGATTCGCTGGTCCACTTCCAACGTGAAGGACGGAATCGTATAAGTCTGGAACCCAGGCGCTTCCACGGTCAGAGCGTAGCTGCCGGGACGCAGGGTGGGGAACTCATAGATGCCATCCTGACTGGTTATGGCTTTGCTCTTGACCTGCTTACCTATGTCCGTGAGGGTGACAACTGCCGCCGCGACGCTCGCGTTTTGGCCGTCTTTCACGGCGCCGGTGATACTGCCGTTCTGTGCGGCGCAGGGGACCGACAGAAAAAGAAACAGCGCCGAAATGCCGAAACCCGACATACGGGGGTAGCGAATGAAAGTACGCATAGCCATCCTTTTGAGCGAACGGGCGCGGTTCAAAATTATGGGCGAAGGGATTCCCGGCGGAAGACGGGGGTGAGCACGGGCTCTGGGAATCGCCGTTTAGTATACGTGGAGTACTGTCCAAATGCAAATGTGAGTCCCATCGTACCGTCCACTTATCGGTCGGAGACGACATCAGGACCTAGCTCTGCCCACTTGCAGCGGCGCTATATCCGTGCTGAACTACGACGTAAGTGGCGAGCGCCCCGAGACATGTTCCGCCTCAATAGCCTCGAGGCTCCAGTAGTTGCTGAGGTCGTAAGCCCCGACCGGTTCTTCGTCAAGACCGTGCATAACATTTTAACGGTGTTCTTGCGAAATGTTGCTCTGCACCTTCCGAAAAACTGAAGCTACCGGCATCCTGGCCTTTGATTACCCGACGCCTAACCTCCCCGAGACCCTGATCCGTGACATCCACACCTTCGAAATAGAAAAGATCGTCCCGGTTGCTCGCGCGGTCCTCATCCCAAAACGGCCCGCTGTTAGAGACCCAGTGCAGCATTTGACGGATGAAGAAGTGATCATTAGTAGCGAGCACAGCTTGCTGGAGGTTATGCATGCCTGTAACCGGCCGCACCTTCCGGGCAAATCGTTTTTCTTGAAGCCATCCTGCGACGTCGGTCTGGTTCATAGGGTCACCTTGAAGAATCCCTTATATGCGATAGACGCTGAATGTGCAGCGCCACGGCCCGGTACGGTCCCGAGGTAGAGTTTTTCGTCGGTCCGCTGGAGGGTGTGGTTTCGGCTTTCAATTGCACGGATGATTGGAACCAAGCGACGTCGTCCGTTACTCGATGACCAAGAAAGTACAATCGCCATTGAGAGACGATGTAAAGGCAGGAGGTTCACCCGGGAGGCAAACGAGTGCCCCAGGAGTTTTGACACGGAAAGGCCCAGTTGAAGGGTTTTTAGCACGGTTTTAACACGGTTGGACCGACTTGGGCCAGTATCACCCTCGCCGTGATGTGCGGCGAGTAAAGAAGTGGTTTAGAATGAAGAGACCAGCAAATGTCGGGGCGTAGCGCAGCCTGGTAGCGCACCTGCCTTGGGCGCAGGGGGTCGGGCGTTCAAATCGCCCCGCCCCGACCATTATTTTCAATAACTGAGCTCGTATGATCCCGCGCATCTCGTGACCTCCTACGTATCGGGCAGCAGCACGCGTGTGGAAACCGTTGTAGAATCAACGGCTTGGGCGCGCCAAGTTTGCTCATGATGTGCCTGAGATGGACCTTGACCGTTTCCTCGGCGATGAACAGTTTCTTTCCGATCTCCCGGTTGCGGTCCCCCTCTGCAAGGTGGCGTAGAACCTCTAACTCACGTTCGCTGAGATTGTCGGCGCTAAAATGTTCTGCGAGTCCGACGGCGATCTCTTGTGGAACAAACTTCCTGCCGGTACGGACCTGGCGGATCATCTCAAGCATTTGTTGAGGGGGGCATGCTCTTCAGCAGGTACCCACAGGCCCCCGCTTTCAAAGCACGCCGGAACTCCGGTTCGTGGCCATCATCCCGCCTCGCGGCGGAAGCGCACGAGGACCGCTACGGAGTGAGGACCAGCCTTATACGCGCACGCCGGACAAGGCCGCGCGTCTTCCCACGGGACGATATCCTCCGGTGAATCGAGGCTGGTATCAATCCATCGGCGCCATAAGCCATCGCCCACCGGCGGGAGCTCAAAATTGAGGGGCTCCCAATAGGCATTGAGTATCCAGTAAACGAGGTGCCCTTCTTTCGTGATCTCCGCGCTCAATGCCACGCTGTGCGACCAGGCGCTCCAGTCGGGTTGGTTGAGTTTTACGCCATGCCAGGCTTTATTCGACTCGCGCAGCAATTGGTTCAGGGTCTCGCCCCCGGAGTCGTCCTCAAGATTGCGGGACAAGCGGCGCGCGACGAACAGCTTGAGGAAACGATGCACACCGGCATGCTTCGAGAGCAGAGACCAATCGAACCAGCTGGTCTCGTTGTCCTGGCAGTAAGCATTGTTGTTGCCCTGTTGCGTGCGGCGTACTTCATCGCCCATGCCGATCATCGGCATGCCAAGCGAGAGCATGGTGCAGGTCAGCAGGTTCTTGACATGCCGGTTTCGCAGCGTGTCGACCGCGGCATCGGAAGTCGGGCCCTCAACGCCGCAGTTCCAGCCCCGGTTGTCGTT
>JAOAPQ010000825.1 GCA_025462965.1 Bryobacterales bacterium | reverse complement strand
TGGCCGGTTCTGTTGTATGTGATTCCCAGATCGGTGAGCGAACCGATTCCGGACGCGCCGCTTGAGAAGGTTCCCAACTGCTGGAGCGTGTTGCCGAGGTTGACGATCAGGCTCTGGCCCTGCAGCGCGTCGCCGGATGTTCCGTGGCTGTTGTTCAGGTCGTCGGTCGCGGCGTTGTAGGCGTTAACGAACGTGGAAAGGGCATTGCTGACGCTGAGCGTCTGCTGGCTCACGCTGATGGTTGTGGCAACACCGGCCGCACTCTGAGCGGTTAGGTTAGCCGAGACGCCAGGTGCGAGCGTAATGGTGCGTGAATCGGACGTGATCGGCGTGCTCAGCCCGTCCACTTCGTAGCTGGCCAGAGTCCCCGTAGCGAGGTTGTTGAGGAGGCTCGAAGACCCGCTGTTCAATTGAATCGAAACCGGACCGAGTTTCGAGCTCTGTATGCTCAGGCGGTAATCCGGGGTGCCGCTCGGACCTACATTGACGATGGACGCCTGGACATTCAACCCCGGTTGCGAGTTGATCGCGTTCACCAAACCATTGAGTGTGTTCGACTGTGGTGTGAGCGTGGTGGCTGCGCCGTTAACTGTCAAGGTAACGCTACCGGACGCGATATTCTGCGTGGAAGGATCAGAGACTTTCAGAAGGCCATCGGCGCTCAAAGTGTTGGTGTAGGAACCTAGGGCGGTAACCTGAAGCGTGTAGGTGGCGGGACTTGCCCCGGCGGAGAGCGACACCTGGGCGATCGAATTGTCGGCGACGGAAGCGGTCAGGGAATTGACCCCGGTCGCATTTTGAAGACCCTGTATGGCGGACTGCAGGGCGGAGAACTTAGATCCCAGGGAACTGAGCGCCGTCGCTTGCCCTTGCAGGTTGGTGACCTGATTGGTCAACTGGGTAATTGGCAGCGAAGCGATGTTGACAGCGCGGGTGAGTACCTGCTGGAAATCGCTCGAGAAGCGGCTGGTGCCGCTAAATATCGCGCTGCTTCCACCGGTTGCTGACGTGCTCATGTTGCTCCTTTATCAGAGGCCAGACCGCTCAGGCGGCCTGGCCTTCTATTGATTGCTAGCCCTTGAGCAGGCTCAGAATCGCCTGCGGGGCGGAATTCGCCTGTGCAAGCGCTGCGATGGAAGATTGCTGCAGCACCTGCGCTTTCGTGAGGTTTGCAGCTTCCGAGGCCACATCCGCATCACGAATCTGCGATTGTGCGGCTGAGAAGTTGGTGATTTGCGATTGGGCAAGATTGACGGCATACGCCAGGTTATTTTCGCCCGCGCCGACCCGGCCCTGAACCTGACCCAGATTTGTCGCGGCTGTCGCGAGTGCCGTGAGTGCCGCGAGCGCGGCGCCAGTGCTCGAGGCGCCCGCCGCAGGGGCCGTGACCGCTTGCGCTCCAGTACCGGCAAACAGACCGCCACTTGTGCCGGCCGCGGCCGTCTGGTTGATGCTGAACGCGTTGCTGCTCTGGATGTTGATATCGGTTCCGTTGGCTCCCAAGACAGCAGTGATGCCCGAACCCGCCAGCTGCGTATTCAGTGAGTTAATCGTCGCACCCGCGTTACCTGCCGCCAGGCTGACGTTGTACGAACCGTTGCCGTTTTGGAACGTTAGCGTTTCGGCCGTTCCGACGATGGCTGCGAAGGTGGAGTTGATGTTATATGCGCCCGTATTCGCGGCAATGGTCGAGTTCGCGGTGACTGCGTCGTTGCCCGCGGTGCCAGCGGCGACAGAACCCAGAGTGAAAGCCGAGGATCCGGAGAACTGCAATTGACCGTTCGATCCGATCCCGGCCGTGATCCCGTAGGACTGCAACTGGCTGTTCAGGGATTGAACCACCTGGGTTCCGTTGAGACCGCTCGACCCACCATTGATCGTCGCGACCGCAGTCGCAGCCGCGCCGCTCGCGCCCGCAACATTGAACGTGAACGTCTGGCTTCCACCCGCGAGGAACGAAACCGCTGGATCGTCCAGGCGAATGCTGTTGCCGGTGAGCGAAGTTCCGCCGCCCGCGATGCCGGTGTTGTTGATGCCCAAGGCCGTCGAGTCCACAGCATTGTTGGCGCCGCTCAGATCCACCGAAACCTGGGCGTTGCTGGCTGTGCTGCCGCCGCCAATGTACACCACCAGCTTTCCGTTGAAGGAACCGCCAGTATTCAGGTTGACGTTCGATGCCTGCCGCGTTATTTCGCTCAGCAGCGTCTGATACTCATTGTTCAGCGTGCCGCGGTTACCGGTAAAAGTGGCGGAAGCCGATTGCGTGGCGAGTGTGCGGAGACGATCGAGGATAGTGGAAATATTGTTCAGGCCGCCATCGATGTTCTGAAACGCGCCGACGCTGTCGTTGGCGTTGCGCACGCCCTGTGTAAGCTCGGCGGTATCGCTGCGGTACCGGTTCGCGATAGCGAGGCCGGCCGCGTCGTCTCCCGAGGAGTTGATGCGGAGACCCGAGGTGAGCCGCTGAATGGTCTGGCTCTGAAAGCTGGTATTAACTCGCAAGTTATTCTGCGCGATCAAAGAAGTTACGTTCGTCTGGATGGAAATCGACATTCTAACGTCCTGTTAGGGATACATCCCGGCGTCCTGCCGGGCCCGGGTTCTCCTGTTCTCAGGATGCCCGGCGTATCTACCCTCAAAGCTCTCATCGGCGGACCCGGGAATAACTTGAGGGTCATTTTCGGGACACAGCCTTTGCGCGATGGCATCGCGTACGTCGGGAGCGAGCGCCGCGGCGGCGACATTCCTCTCACGAACGAGGACTACTTCCTTACGCTGCACGGTGATATGCGAGGGAGCATGCACGCCCACCTTCACCCTGGCGGGACCCAGCTCGATAATTTCGATCTCGATGTCGCCGCCGATCAGGATGGATTCGCCCTGCCGCCTCCGAACAATCAGCATGCGCGTGACCGCGGCAGAGGGTGCTCGCATGTCCAGGTTGAATCTGCTTGTATGGCCTGCACGGCGTCGCGGGTTTGAAGGTTTATGACGAGCGGCGCCAGGAGGTTCGCCACCGGGTCGCGGCGCTCATCCACCGTAATGATCGCAAGGCACAAAACATCTTGTCCAATGCGGGGGTGAGTTCCCGCCGGGAATCCGAGGAGCCCGCCGTCTTCCGGCAGCAGTTCCAGCTCGAACTCGGGACAGATCGCGTGGACGGGGAGCGTCATCAGGCAGAGATCCGGGCGATTGATGCTCTGAAGGTAAATGAGCGGCCGCTGACCGGGAACCTCGACGGGGGCGAAATGGCGCTCGCACTCGAAGCCCGGGATCCCGCGCGGGAAATGGAAAAGCCCCGAGTCCTCGCACTCCATGGCACCGAAATAGTTACTTACCAGCGTGAGCGTGCCGAACCCTTTCATTCTGAGCAGCAGTGGAGAATTCAGGAGGAAGTTCTCAACGCAGTACGCTGGAGAGGTGAATGGACGTATCCTTCAGGTCAATGTCTCGCAGGGGGGAGTCCCGAAGAGGGCGGTGCCTCTAGGCGTACTCGAGGCGCGGGGGTTTCATCTCGATTCTTGGGCGCATCCGCAGTTTCATGGCGGTCGGAATCAGGCTGTGCTGATGGTAGCCTCGGAGGCGATCGAGGAGCTCAGAGTTCGCGGGTACCCCGTCTTTCCCGGTGCACTCGGAGAGAATCTTACGACTAAGGACCTTGATCGGCGCAACTGGCGAGCCGGACAGCAATATCGCGTGGGATCGGCCGTGATCGAACTGACTAAGATCCGGACGCCGTGCAACACGTTGGACACTTATGGGTGCGATCCGGAGGGCGTGACCATCCAGAGGGCGATTTACGATTCGACCGTCAAGCGCGGCGATTTTTCTTCCGCTCTGTGGGCCATGAGCGGCTTCTACGCGCGCGTCTTGACAGAGGGCCAGGTACGACCCGGAGACTCTATCCTCCTGGAGAGCGATCTCGCCTGATGTTAAGGTTCCGTCCAGATCGCCCGGTTCGCACAGTAAAATAGGAATTGAAACAGCCATGGTCCGAGACGGTATCTATTATGCCCTTGCGTTTACTGCCGCGGGCGCGTTCGTAACATACCTTGCCGGCGCTTGGTTTGGGCTCGCGCTTTACCTGGTGGGGGCGTTCTGCGCCTACTTTTTCCGCGACCCGGAACGAATGACACCTGCCGGCGATATTGCTGTCTCCCCGGCCGATGGGAAGGTGGTGGCAGTCGTCGCGGAGAGCGGACGCCAAACGCGAGTCAGTATCTTCCTGAACATCTTCGATGTACATGTGAATCGTATGCCCATTTCGGGCGTGATCGCCGACGTGCGCTACTCTAAGGGCAAATTTCTAGTCGCGAGCCAGGAGGCGGCATCCAGCGAAAACGAGCAGAATACCGTGACCGTCCAGGGTGACGGTACCCGTGTTGTATTCAAGCAGATCGCCGGCCTGATCGCGCGGAGAATCGTTTTCACGAAAAAACCGGGCGATTTCGTCAATGCGGGGGAGCGGGTGGGCCTGATCAAGTTCGGCTCGCGGGTGGATGTCATCTTCGGGCCGGAGTGGATGCTGGAAGTTCATCCCGGCATGAGGGTATCGGCTGGAACCAGCATTCTGGCGCGTCGCTCGGACCGTGCCCAGCCGGTGCGCTCGGCCGCCGTCGACGTGAATGTCGAAGAAGGCCTGCTGTGCCGGACGTAGAGATTCCGGGCCGCCGGCCGCGCCGGGCAGCTTACGCTCTGCCCTCCCTTTTCACCGCGGGGAACATTTTTCTCGGATACGTCGCACTTCTACGGACTATCCAGGGATCCCTACTGATGGCGGCCCATCCGACGGAGGCTGCCGACCACTTTGTATTCGCCGCCAAGACGATCGGGCTTTCGGTGCTGCTCGACGGCATCGACGGGCGCGTAGCCCGAATGACGAACACCACCTCCGCATTCGGCGCCGAACTGGACTCGCTGGCGGATGCCATCAGCTTTGGGATCGCGCCGGCGGTGCTGGCATTTTGCTGGGGTGTGCAGTTCGTGGATATCGGAGGGCCCTCAGCAATTGGCGACCATCTGCAGCGCTGGGGGAAGTTCATTTCTTTCGCGTTCCTGCTCTGCGGCGTGGCCCGTCTGGCACGGTTCAATGTGCAGAAGAATCCGATGCCCAAGAACCCGGGCCGTCCGCACCGGAAGTATTTCGTTGGCCTGCCGATTCCGGCCGCCGCGGGCATGGTGGCCGCGGTGGTGTACTTTGCGGATGGGTATCCTATCAGCTTTGCCACCGCGTCCATTGCCTGGCTTGCACTCATCGCGCTGCTATCGTTCCTGATGGTCAGCACCTGGCGGTACAACAGTTTCAAGGACCTTAATCTTCTGCGCCCCCGGTCTCCGTTGACGGTGATTCTGCTGGGCTGCTTGATTTTTCTGATTTGGAATTATTCGCAATACGCCTTGCTGGCCATGGGTTGCGCCTACGTCGGGAGTGGAATCGTGATTAGAATTGCTGGGGTGTTGCGCAGGCTAAGACCGGCGCGGGCACCGGAACCGGAGCATCAGGTTGGCTGAAACGATTGCGTTGGTAGGAAGCGAGACGCTGCTCGGGCGCGAGTTGCGCGACGTGCTTGGGCAGAGCAGTCTGGGATTTGACGTGCGGCTGGTGGCCGCGCCCGACGAGGAGGCAGGCAAGATAACCGAGGCCGGCGGTGAACCCGCTGTTCTCGTTAAGCTGGACCGCGACGCGTTCGCAGGGGCGGGGGCTGTGCTGCTCGCCTGCTCACAGGCGGTGGCGCGGGAAGTGGGCGCGATGAACTTGCGCGCTCCCGTTGTGGACCTCACTTATGGTCTGGAAGCGGCGACGAACGCCCGGCTGCGCGCGCCGATGATCGAACCCTATGACTTTCGCGTGCCTCCGGACGCAACGCAGATCGTCGCCCATCCGGCCGCTATTGCGCTGGCGATGGTGCTCGGCCGGATTCACCCGGTGTTTCCGATCGCGCGCGCTATCGTCCACGTCTTCGAGCCGGCGAGCGAGCGGGGCCTTGCGGGAATCGAGGAGATGCAGCAGCAAACGGTTAACCTGCTGTCCTTCAAGCCGTTACCCAAGCAGGTATTCGACGCACAGGTGAGTTACAACATGCTGGCGCGATTTGGGGAAGAGGCGCCGGTCCCACTCGAACAGGTGGAGGCGCGCATCGAGCGACACCTCACCAGTCTCCTCGCGAATTCCGGCGGCGCGCCTGTTCCTTCGCTCCGGCTTATCCAATCACCCGTTTTTCATGGATACAGCTTTTCACTATGGATCGAATTCGAAACGAACCCCGGAGTTACCGCCTTAGAGCACGTCTTGAACGAGCCGCCGATCGATTTGCGCGAAGCGGGCACGGAACCGCCCAACAATGTTGGCGTGGCCGGCCAGGACGGGGTAGCGGTGGGAGCGGTTACGCCCGACCGGAACAACTCGCGGGCCATGTGGCTGTGGATGGTCTCGGACAATTTGCGGCTGGCGGCCGAGAACGCGTTGGCGGTAGTGAAAGAGGTCCTTTGAGGCTGGCGGCTCTCGGCCTGATGATGCTGCTGCTGGGCGGTTGCGGTTATCACGTTGCGGGAACGGCAAATGCGCTACCCCCCGCGATCCATACAATCGCCGTTCCGGCCTTCAAGAACGTCACCACGCAGTACCGGGTGTCCGACCTTTTGGCAAGCGCCGTTACACGCGAGTTCATTTCGCGCACACGTTACCGGGTAACCGCGAATCCCGATGAAGCCGACGCGATCCTCACCGGTGCGGTGGTCAATTTCGTCACGTATCCCACGATCTTCGATCCGGTGGCCGGACGCGCGACGGGAGTTACGGTCATCGTCACTCTCGCGGTTACGCTGCGTGACAAGGCCGGTAAGGTGCTCTATAATCGGCCGAATTTCGATACACACGAACGGTACGAGATTAGTGTGGATCCGAAAAACTACTTCGATGAAAGCGCGGGGGCCATGCAGCGGCTGGCGCAGGACGTGGCTCGCGCGCTGGTGAGCGGGATCCTGGAGAAATTCTGATGACGCCCGCGCAATTCCTCGCAAAGGTTGCACGTGGCGATATTCCGCCCGTAACGCTGCTGCTGGGGTCCGAAACATACGACCGGCGGCGTTGCCGCGAGGCGCTGATTGGCGCTCATCTTCCCAACGACGAAGATCGCGAGGGGGGGCTCGCGCACTACGATCTTTCCGAGGTTTCGCTCGCGGAAGTCATCGACGATGCGCGGGCGATGTCGCTATTCGCTCCCCGACGCGTGATCCTGGCGACGAGCGCCGAAGCGGCGCTGCCTCGGACGGCCAAAGGCGGAGACGAGGATGAGGATTCCGGCGGCAGCGGCGGCGGGTCGGGTTTCGAAACGCTGGCGCAATACGTGAAGAGTCCCACGCCGGGAACCGCCATCGTCTTCGAGGCGTGCCGGTTCGATTTCGAGGGCGACGACAAAAAGAAGAATGAGCGTATCCAGAAGTTTTATTCGGCCGTGCGGGAGGTGGTCGAATTGAGGCGCTATTCGGCCGGTGAAGCTCGTGGAATCCTGCTGGAAATGGCGAAGAAAGCCAAGCTCTCACTCGGACCGGGGGTGGCGGATACGCTCTCGGAATCGCTGGGCGGGGATGCCGGCAGGATCGCCACTGAAATCGAGAAGCTGGCGACCTTCGCGGGTCCGGGAAAGACGCTGGGCATCGAAGATGTCGCCGCACTGATACCTGACGCGCGGGAGACCACGATTTTTGTTCTGGTGAATGCCCTGGGCCGCCGCGACCGTCTGCAGGCGTTGCAGGTGCTTGATACTCTCTGCCGTGACGGTGAATACCTGCCGCTCGCGCTCTCGTTCCTTTCGGTGCAGATGCGCATGGCATTGATCGCGAAGGAATCAGGTTTAAAGACGGCAGGGCAAATTCAAGGACATTTCTCAAAATCCGGCATACCGATGTGGGGATCCCGCGCGGAGCAGGTCAGCCAGACGGCAATTAAGTTCTCGAAGGAACAGCTGGAACGGGGAATGAAATTAATCTTCGCGGCCGACCGGGATCTGCGTAGCGCGCGCCCCGATGATCGTGTAGTAATGGAGAATTTTGTGGTCGCGTTGACCGCTACTTAGTCGAAAGGGCCTTAACCTTCAAGTGCAGCTTCGACTTGTACCGGGCGGCAGTGTTCTTCTTGATAATGCCGCGCTTGGCCGAACGGTCAATTATGGAGAACGTTACGGGCAGAAGCTTCTCAGCGCCTGAGGGATCTTTGGACACTAGCGCACGGCGCATGGCGCGGATCTGGTGACGAAGGCGGCTCTTGGCCCTTCGATTGACTTCGGTACGCCGGGCTTCCTGCCGCACGCGCTTCAACGATGATACGTGGTTTGCCATCTGGTTACAGATCACCATTGTAGCACGCATCCCAAACGGGTGAGCTATCACGTTCCCCGCGTCGGGCGTGCGGAAAATCTAAAAATATTTTAATGTTCGGCAACCAAAGGGCGTAGTCATTGATGTTTAATAGTTACGCAGGAAATGGCCATGTCGCTGAAGGATCTGCGCAACGATGCGAATCCGTAAGCCCCGGCGTGGTGCATCATATCCCAAATTCTGGAGCTGATACATGGCATTGCGTAGCGCTTTCAAGCGTTTACCGTACTTCGTCCGGCCCAGCACTCGTCTGCTGGCACCCATCCTTCTTGCGGTCCTGCTGTTGACAATCGTCCCGATCGCGGGATTCGCGCAGGGTCCGCCGGCAAATGCCGGGGGCGAAGCACATCTGATCCTTCCGGACCTCGATCAAGCTACGTTCTTGGGCACGAGCGGGCGCGTTTTGTTGAAGCTGGGGCTGGGAGTCTGCGTTTTGGGCCTCTTGTTCGGTTTGATCACGTACATGCAGTTGCGAAATCTGCCGGTACATGTCTCCATGCGTGAAGTGTCGGAACTGATCTGGGAAACCTGCAAGACCTATCTGTTTACGCAGGGCAAGTTTCTCCTGATCCTCGAGGCTTTCATTGGAGTCATCATCGTTCTGTATTTCGGATTCCTGGAGCATCTGGATACAGTGAAGGTGGTCGTCATTCTTCTGTTCAGCATCGTCGGTATAGCGGGCAGCTATACGGTCGCCTGGTATGGCATCCGGGTAAACACGTTCGCGAACTCCCGCACGGCTTTTGCCAGCCTCGGCGGCACTCCGTATCCTTGTTACGCAATCCCGCTACGTGCGGGCATGAGCATTGGCATGGTGCTGATCAGCATTGAACTGTTCATCATGCTTTGCATTCTCCTGTTTATCCCGGGAGATTACGCCGGCCCCTGCTTCATCGGGTTCGCGATCGGTGAGTCGCTCGGCGCGGCGGTACTTCGGGTGGCCGGCGGCATTTTCACCAAAATCGCGGACATCGGCTCCGACCTGATGAAGATCGTGTTCGGCATCAAAGAGGACGACGCGCGCAATCCCGGCGTGATCGCCGATTGCACGGGCGATAACGCGGGCGATTCCGTCGGGCCCAGCGCGGACGGTTTCGAAACATATGGTGTAACGGGTGTGGCGCTGATTTCTTTCATCCTGCTCGCTGTTTCCACGCCGCTTGTGCAGGTTCAGCTGCTGGTATGGATCTTCGTGATGCGCATCATGATGGTCATCTCTTCGGCACTCTCTTATTTCATCAACGAAGCAATGGCGAAAGCACGCTACGCGAAGCTGGAGAAATTCGATTTCGAAGCACCGCTTACGTCGCTGGTCTGGCT
>JAOAPQ010000624.1 GCA_025462965.1 Bryobacterales bacterium | reverse complement strand
AGCGAATTGAAGCACCGCATCGGAAACCGCGCGAGCGCCGAACGCTTCAGCACCCTGCCCGTAATGTACCAGCCCGGCCGCGAGACCCGGTTGAACTCGATAATCCGCTCCACCGTGAACCCGGCCTTCTCCAGGCGCTCCCGCAACTGAGCCTGCGAGTAGCGAAGATGATGTCCCAGGACAACATCGAGGGTGCCGAAGATTTCCTGGCCCTGCGGCACCAGCACGATCGCACGTCCACCCGGCTCCAGTACGGAGTAGAGGTTTCGCGCCGCGCGGTCCGCCTCCGCCACATGCTCCAGCACGTTCAGGCAGACCACCGTGTCAACTTTCCCCTGGAAATAGGCAACCTCCTCCGGATTCTCCACATCGCATTGCCGGACCTCCAGATTCGGCCTGTGCGCGAAGCGATTGCGCAGGGCTTCCAGTTGCTCGCGTCCAATATCTGTCGCCGCGTAATACTGGCGGCGATGGGCCAGCGGCCGCGTCAAATTGCCCGTTCCCGCACCGATCTCCAGGACCCGGCTTCCCAGGTACGGAGCGATCGTGTCCGCCATCCACTCATTGAATTTCGGCGCAAAGGAGAGCGCGTCGAGGATTTCCAGGCCGGCATCGTTATACAGATCGTTGGTGAAGCGGTACTTCAGCATCACCCAGAACGCCTCGAATGCGTCACTGAGGCCGATCTTCTTGCCCTCTTCGTACGTGCGGCCGTGATAGCTGATCGGCGTCTCGTAGATGCGCGCCTGCCGCCGCGCCAGCTTGATCGTCAACTCGGGCTCGATTCCGAAGCGGTTGCTGCGAATCGGGATGGTTCTTACCAGCGACGTTCGAAACACCTTGTAGCAGGTCTCCATATCGGTGAGGTTCAGGTCCGCTGCGATATTGCAGACCAACGTCAGGATATGGTTGGCCAGTGAATGCCAGAAGTACAGAACACGGCGCTCGCCTGCCACCAGAAAACGGGAGCCGTAAACTGCATCGGCTTTTCCGGCCAGCAGCGGCGCCAGGAGCTTCGGATACTCCTGGGGATCGTACTCCAGATCGGCGTCCTGGATGAGGCAGAACTCACCTCGCGCCAACTGGATCGCCGTGCGGATGGCGGCGCCCTTTCCCTGGTTGTGTTCGTGATGCACCAGCCTTATGGGCGCTGGATGCGTCCGCATAAAGTCCTGGACAGCTTCCGACGATCCATCGGTAGAGCAATCGTTTACGACAATAATTTCAAACTCGACGCCCTCGGGATAGGGAGCATGGAGTACCCGCTCCAGAAGGGGTCGGATGAATTCCTCTTCGTTGTAGAGCGGTATCAGAACCGAAAGGAAGGATGGCCGCATGTAGCTTAGCCATTCTAGAGGATTGACGCGAATGAAACGAGCGGCCGCGCCCAAAACCGCGCGAAGGGTATTCCCAATACCCCTTTGGGGGTATATCACAAACCATCCTGGGGTATGTAGACTGGCTGCAATATTCGTTCTGACCGGAAGAGTCAATTTGCTCCTGCGCACCATCACGGGCTTGGTCGTAATGGTGTCCGCCCTGGCCTCACCGGCCACGGCTGACACCATTGACCTGAGCAGCCGCGGTTCGTTCATTTTCAGCCATGGACAGGAGATGATCGTGAGGTTCTCCGTCTGGAACTACGGCTTCAATAACCCCGGCGCCTCGCCGTACCCCACCTCAATCGGGCTGGAACTAGTGGGTATCACCCCGCTCGACCAGCCCGTATCTACGATGCCGGGTTCGAGCAGCCAGTACTTCCCCGGCTATGTGCTGCAGGGGACGCTTGAATCACTCGATGGTACGGCATCCGCGCCGCTGCTCGGTCTGGGAGGCGGCCCCTTGGTAGTCACGCCGTCCACGCTCTATGGAAGCGGCGGCAGCTCATCCGTGGCGGCCATCGACGCGAACGCCGCGCTTACGCTTAATCTTTCTCAACAGATTTTCGGTCCCGACATTACCAGTCCCCAGAGCTCCGCGCTGATCGTACTGCAGAATCTCGGATCCGATCTGGTGATCGGTATGGGCGGTGGAATGTCCCTTCGCAATGCAATCACTGAACCGTCCGTTACCGGCCTGGGAAACGTGCAGACATCAGGAATCACGCATGGCGTCACACTCCTAAATGTGCCCGAGCCCCGCACGACGCTCACGCTTGTGTTGGCGCTCAGCTGCGGCGTCCTGCTAGCCCGCAGAAGGGACACGCGCCGATAGCCCCGTTTCTTTTTCATCGCCCCGTTCGGGAGTTGTATAAAGGTAAAACGAAGGGCATGCAGCAAATCCACGTAATCGATTCCCACACCGGCGGTGAACCCACCAGAGTCGTGATCGCCGGTGGGCCGCCCTTGGGAAACTCTTCCATGGCCGCCCGGCTGGAGTGTATGCGCTCACAGCACGACCACTTCCGTTCCGCAGTGGTCAACGAGCCGCGAGGATCGAACGCGTTAGTCGGCGCGCTCCTCTGCGAGCCTGCGGACCCCTCCTGCTCGGCTGGCGTAATCTTCTTCAACAATGTCGGCTACCTTGGAATGTGTGGGCACGGGACCATAGGACTTGGCGCCACGCTTGCCTACCTCGGGCGGATCGCTCCCGGGCCGCACCGCATCGAAACACCGGTCGGAATCATAACCATGGAACTGCATTCCACCGGCGAGGTTACCGTCGGGAACGTCGCCAGCTATCGTTCCGCAAAGAATGTAACCGTGAATGTGGACGGAATCGGCCGGGTGACAGGAGACATAGCCTGGGGCGGGAACTGGTTTTTTCTTACGAACGACCTTCCGTGTCCCCTCGAACTGCGCAACCTGGAGATGCTCACGGACTACGCCTGGCGCATCCGGCAAGCCCTCGCCGATCACGGCATCACCGGGGATAACGGCGGCGAAATTGACCACATCGATATCTTCGGCCCGCCACATGATCCCCACGCCCACAGCCGCAACTTCGTCTTGTGTCCCGGCAAAGAATATGACCGATCGCCCTGTGGAACGGGTACCAGCGCCAAAGTGGCGTGCCTCTTTGCCGATGGCAAGCTGACCGAAGGCGATATCTGGCGGCAGGAAAGCATCATCGGAACGGTTTTCGAAGCATCCGCTGTCGTGCGCGACGGCAGGATTTACCCCCGCGTAAAAGGATCGGCTTACATCAGCGCCGACGCCAATCTCATCCTGCAAAATCACGACCCGTTTCTCTGGGGCATCCGCGAATTACGATAAGGAGCAAGGAGGAGCAAGGCAAAACAGATGAAGATGCACTGGAGCGGTGTGATACCCGCGATGACGACGGCTTTCCACGAAGACCTCACGGTGGATCACGGCTTCCTGGCGAAGCATTGCGGCTGGCTGATCGATAACGGCTGCAAGGGAATTGTCGCGCTCGGATCGTTGGGCGAAGGCGCCACGC
>JAOAPQ010000615.1 GCA_025462965.1 Bryobacterales bacterium | reverse complement strand
CGCGAATTGCGACGGCGTTCTGGGGCCTTTACGCAATGGTATTCGCGCAGTATGGGAAAAACCTGGGATCGCTGGTGGAAGCGGTGAATCTGGTGGGATCGCTGTTCTATGGCTCGCTGCTGGGTGTGTTCGTGCTGGCATTCTTTTTCAGGCGTGTTACGGGGACGGGCGCGTTCATCGGGATGATCGCGGGCGAGGCGGCTATCTTCGCGGCATTTTTGTTAACCGGAATTTCGTTTCTTTGGTATAACGTGATCGGCTGCGCCGTGGTGATTGCGGTGGGGAGTTGCTTTACCTCGCCTCGCGCTGCGCTGAAAGAACCCAACTTATGAAACTGGCTTCGGCCTTCCTTTTAGCGGCGATTGGCTGCCAAGCTCAAACGCTGCTTAAGTATCTGGACGTTGGAACGGCGTGTTGCATGGCAGGCGATGCGCAAGGGAACGTGTATATGGCGTCGATCGGAATCCTGAGGGAAGATCCCCTCGTCGGCTTTTTCCAACCCATATCCGTCACCAAGCTCGACGCCAGCAACAACATCGTGTATCGCTTTCAGTTTCCGGGCGTAGTCGGGCAGCTTGAGTTTCCGGGCGGCGGGCAGCCGAGCGCAATCGCTGTCAATGCCGCGGGTGAGGTTTTCATCGTGGGCAGTACGAGTTTGGCCAATTTCCCCCTCGTTAACTCCATTATTCCGTCCGTTGAAGGCGTATCGTCCGGCTTCGTCAGCAAGGTGGACGCCGCGGGCTCGCGGCTCTTGTTTTCGATGATTCTCCCCGGCCCGGCGTTCGTGAACGCGATAGCGCTCGATCCCGCTGGCAACGCCTATGTTACCGGCTCCACTACCAACGTAAACTTTCCCATCACTTCCAACGCCTTTCAGAAATCCGGACCGAAGAACACGGCTTTCGCGACGTCCAGTTACGCATTCGTCACCAAAATATCGAGCAACGGAAACGCGATACCTTATTCGACATACCTTGGCGGAGATGCCGCGGCGTGCCGAGGCGGCAGCGCCTGTCTCCCATCTATCGGGCAAAGTTCCGGCCGCGCCATCGCGATCGCAAAGGACGGCAGCATGGTCGTCGCCGGTTCGACGAGCGCGTTGGACTTTCCTGTCACGGCCGGTGCTCTACAGACCGATTGTAAGTGCCAGTTCAATGCGCCAACAGGTTTCGTCACCAGCATCAGGTCCGATGGAACCGTGCTGAACTGGTCGACTTTTCTAGGCGGCACCCAGAGGGGGGCGCCGTTCGCGGCCGGAGACTCGGTTCGAGCCGTTGCGCTCGAACCGGATGGCAGCCCGATCGTCGCGGGCATTACCGCCACCCCGGACTTTCCCGGTGCGGGAACGAACCTTAGCGGGCCAAAGTTCTTCGTGAGCAAGCTGAATCCACGGGGAAGCGCGTTGGTGTTCTCCAGCATGCTTGAAAGCGTCTCCGGTGGTACGTTCGGCAATCTGCGCTTGGATTCGAAGGGAAACCCCTGGATCACGGGCAATTACGGCTCACAGTGGGTCCAAGGCGGGCCTCCTTTCCTGGCGCAATTTGCCGCGGACACCGGCCGGTCCCTCATAACTCAGACGTTTCCCTTTAGCGCTGCCGGCCTTGATCTGGTTCTCGACGGCGCCGATCGCCCGACGGTGCTGGGCAACTCGGGATCTCTTGTTCGCTTTGGTTCACCCGTTCCGAACACGCCAAGTCTGTTCGGCGTGACGAATGCCGCAAGGTCTTTCGTTTCGGGAAACGTCGCGCCGGGTGAGATCCTGAGCCTCTATGGAACTGGTCTCGGGCCTACAGGGGGAGTGGGAGCGCAGATCGATAAGAACGGAAGAGTAACAACGCAATTGGCGGGTGTTCAGGTTACTTTCGACGGAGTGGCCGCCCCGCTGCTCTACGTAAGCGAGGGACAGATCAATGTCGTTGTTCCTTTTGGGGTGACCAACACCACGGCTCTGCAAGTACTGGGTCCCGTGGCCAGGTCGGCGCCTTTGCAACTCACGGTGCTCGCCAGCAGTCCTGCTGTTTTCTCCGCCTTGCTGAATCAGGATGGGACCCTAAACTCGCAGACGAACCCGGCATTGCGCGGATCGGTCCTCACCTTCTGGCTCAATGGCGCGGGCCAGCTAACATCCGAGGTGCCCGATGGGTCAATCCTGAACAATCCGCCGTTTCCGGCTACAACGTTACCTGTCTCGGTCTACATCAGCGGCAAGGAGGCGACCGTGCTCTATGCCGGAGCCGCCCCAGGGATGGTGGTAGGAATCATACAGGTGAATGTGCAAATACCAGACACGCTGCCCCAAGGCGCCACTCTCCAGGTAACCGTCGATTTCGCAAGCGCCTTTCAAACCTTCTACGCGCAATAACGGTTAACTTACAGCTCCAGCTGACCCTTATAGACCATATCCTTCAACTTAAACTTCCGCTCGACCTTCGCGCGTCCAACCTGGGTGATGAACGTAACTTCCTTGTCCTCCATGCGGATCGCATCGGTACGCGGAAACAGAAACTCCACCGTGGTGGCGTTGATTTTCACATCCTCGGGCGCGATCGGGTCCTTGTCCTTGCGCACTAGCCTGGTCGTACTCATGAGCATATTCCGCATCTCCGAGGGATCCCGGCGGCCACGGTTCGCATCCGGACTGTCCTGTGACTGGTCCTGATCGTCATCGATGGCGCCCCTGTTCGGCATGCGAAGGCCGGTGACCGAGATGATGTAGCTTTTCTGCGGCGCATCCGCCTTCCCGTCTCCGCTCTGCGACTTCATCAGCGCCTGGCGAACAGGCAGAGCGCTCTCCCAGCGTACGGTCACGTCCATCGGCTCGGACCCACGCTGGCCGCCTCCTGCGTTGCCGCCCCCTCTGCCGCCGCCGCCCCTGCCCATGCCACCCGGCATTCCCATGCCGCCGGGCATACCCATTCCGCCACCGCCAACACCTCCACCGCCAACCCCACCGCCTCCGACTCCACCGCCGCCAACTCCTCCGCCTCCGCCCCCGCCAATTCCGCCCGGCAGACTCAACCCGCCGTTTCTGCGCTGCATGCCCGACGAATCGATGGACGTCCTCGCCTCCTGCGCCCATGGCGACTTGGTCAGGATCTGGTTTACGTCCTGATTCGTCCAGTCCTTGTAGTCTTTGGTGTTCCACACATCCGCCGCGCCGAACATCAGCG
>JAOAPQ010000604.1 GCA_025462965.1 Bryobacterales bacterium | reverse complement strand
AGCGAATTTCGACATCCAGCGCCAGTTCCGCGGCGACATCCTGGTGGAAGTTGGATACCTCGGGACCTTTGGGCATCACCTGCCCGCGCCGGACGCGCAGAGCATCAATCAGGTGCCGGCGGACAAGCTCGGCCCCGGTAACACGCAGATCTACCGCCCTTTCCCGCAGTACAGCAATGTCAGCATCATCGCCGCGGATACCGGGAAATCCAACTACCACGGGGTGAACTTCGCCATTGAGAAGCGCTACTCGAGCGGACTTCTGTTCAAAGCGAACTACACGTACTCGAAGTTCATTGACAACATCTCCTCCCGCAATGAGCTCGCGGGTTACCCGGGAACAGGCGCGTTCACCAACTACTACAACCAGGCGTCGGATCGCGGCCTTTCGGGCAATGATGTACGGCACCGCTTTATCTGGAGTTCGATTTACGAACTCCCGGCCGGACAGGGCCGCCGGTTCTCCATCCGATCGAGGGTTCTCGATGCCATCGCCGGCGGGTGGTCAGTCGGTCTGATTGCCGAGCTTCGATCCGGAACGCCGCTCAGCGTCATTGAATTGACCAACAATACCAATTCGTTCTCCGACGGAGTCCGGCCGAACGTGGTGGGAGATCCCAATCTATCGAGCGACCGCCCGCTTGGACAGAAGCTCGCGCAGTGGTTCAACGTGAACGCGTTTTCGGCGCCGGCCCCCTACACCTTCGGGAACGCCGGACGCACGTTCGGCGAAGGTCCCGGAGCAATCAATCTGGATGGCTCCCTCCTGAAAGACTTCCGGATCGCTGAGGGTAAGATTCTGCAGTTCCGCCTGGAAGGGCTGAACTTCTTGAATCACGCTAATTTTGCGAATCCCGATACGCGCCGGGGCAGCGCCACGTTCGGACAGATCACTAGCTTGGTCGGCGGCAATCAAGGCCGTATCCTCCAACTCGGACTGCACTTCAAGTTCTAAGGACATCGACATGGAAAAACTACTCCCACAAATTGCTTTTGTAGGCATCGTTTTGACCGCGCCGGTGCTCATCGCCGCGGAACCGACCCAGCAGCAGATTGAGTTTTTCGAGAAAAAAGTTCGCCCGATTCTGGTGAACAACTGTTACGCCTGCCACTCGGCCGACACGAAACCGGCCGGCGGCTTGCGCTTGGATGACCGCAACGGTATCCTTCACGGCGGTCAATCCGGGCCGGCTGTTGTCCCCGGCGCTCCCGAAAAAAGTTTGCTCCTGACGCGCGTCCGGCATGAAGACCCGAAGCGCCGGATGCCCAAGGAAGGGGATCCGCTCTCGGCGAGCCAGATCGCCGATCTGACTGCCTGGATTCAAGACGGTGCGGCTTGGCCGGTGGAGAAAGTTTCAACACCCGCCAGCACTGCCGCGCAATCCTACGAACGCATCAAGGCGCGCCACTGGGCGCTGCAGCCGCTGACCGATCCGAAGGTCCCGGAAGTCTCCAGGAAGACATGGCCGTTGAGCGAAGTGGATCGGTTCATCCTGGCGAAGCTCGAAGAACGGAAGCTCGCGCCTCTTTCCGATGCGGCCCCGCTTACGCTGATTCGTCGTGTGACATACGATTTGACAGGCCTGCCGCCAACGCCCGCTGAGATCGAGGCGTTCCTGAAAGACGAATCGGGTTCCGCCTACGCCCGTCTTGTCGATCGGCTCTTGGCCTCGCCGCGCTTTGGCGAACGTTGGGGCCGCCACTGGTTGGATGTCGCGCGCTACGGAGAATCGTCCGGGCCGTCGCGCAATATTCCCTACCCTCACGCGTGGCGCTACCGCGACTACGTCATAAACGCCGTGAACCGGGACGTCTCCTATGATCGATTTATTCAAGAGCAGGTGGCCGGCGATCTCCTCCCCGCCGCGACGATCCCGGAGCGGGATCGGCTGCTGATCGCCACCGGGTTTCTCGCGCTCGGTCCGAAGGACGTCAATCAGCGCTTCGAAGAGCGGTTCATCATGGACGACGCTGCCGAGCAGATCGATACTCTCACTCGCTCCACTCTGGCCTTGACAGTCGGCTGTGCCCGTTGCCACGACCATAAGTTCGACCCCATTCCTACCGCCGATTACTACGCCCTGGCGGGTATCTTCACAAGCACCGACGATGCCGTCGGGGTACGCAGCAAAATGGGTGGAGCGGGTCTCGACTACTACGATCCGAAGATGATGGTGCGGCTCGCCTCTTATACGCCTCCTGCGCCGACGGAAGCGAGTAAGGAGCTCGAAGCCGAAATTGCGGCCGCAAAAAAGCAGTTCGATGCCATCCGCGACACCCGCGAAGGCTTGGCTGTAGGACCCGACGGAAGGCCCAGGCAGCAGGAATTCCGCGTAAAATGGCAGCGCCTGCAAGCCCAACTGCTTGACCTGACCGATCCGGGTGCGCGAGGCTACGCCGTGCACGGACTGCGTGAGGGAAAGCATCCCGCCGACACCGCCGTCCGCATTCGCGGAGAGGCCGAGCGCCTCGGGCCTGTCGCTCCTCGCGGATTCCTGACGTCCATAACTGTGCCGGGCGCCCCGAAAATAGACCCTGCGCACAGCGGCCGTCTCGAATTGGCGCAGTGGTTGACCAATCCGCAAAATCCGCTCACGGCACGCGTCATCGTCAATCGCGTATGGCAGCACTTGTTCGGCCAGGGAATCGTGACCACCGTCGACAATTTCGGCATCACCGGGGACCAGCCGTCTCATCCTGAGCTGCTCGATTACCTGGCAAGCCGCTTCGTGCAGGATGGCTGGTCGATCAAGAAGCTCGTGAGAACGCTGGTTCTTTCGCGAACCTATCGGCTCGGTTCGGAAGCGCCGGCGGCGTACCGCGAGATTGACCCGGCCAACCGCCTGCTGTGGCGGCACTCACCCCGCCGGCTCGATGCGGAAGAGATTCGGGATTCCATGCTCGCCTCGGCAGGCCGTTTGCAGTTGCAGCCGCCCGTAGGCTCGCCCGCCAGGGACCTGAAGATGGTCGAGATGCGGGATAACGGCCCTGACTCACGCAACATCCAGGAAGCGGCAGACAGAAGCCAGGTCCGCAGCATCTACTTGCCTCTTCTTCGCGGCGTAACGCCAAGCGCACTCGCAGCCTTCGACCCCGTGACCCAGACCCTGGTGACAGGCCAGCGCGAATCGACGACCGTGCCCACGCAAGCGCTCTTCCTGTTGAACTCCACGTTCGTTCGCCGGCAGTCTCTTTCTCTTGCCGAACAATTGCTTTCGCAGACGCGCCTGAATGACGCCGCTCGTATCCGGCAGGCATACCGGCTGACGCTCGGAAGAGCGCCGAATCGTTTGGAGATTGAACGCGCGCGGAAGTTCGTTGTGGAGTACGGTGCATCTTATCGCCGCCTGCCGGCAAGCGAAGTCCAACCGCCTGTGGCTGCCAGGCCCGCCGTCGCTCCACCTCGCGCCGGTTTCGGCGACGCGGACGATATGGATCGCACCGAGTATGTAGCCATCGAAGAAACGGTGCAGCCTGAGAACCCTCAAGCGGCCGCGTGGTTGAGTTTTGTGCAGGCGCTCTACGCGTCAGCCGATTTTCGATTCGTCCGTTGATTGCCAAAGGAGATCCACACATGTCAAACCCAAAAGCATCCCCACTTTCACGCCGGGCGTTGTTGCGATCGGCCGGCGCGGGATTCGGCCAACTCGCCTTGTCCGGCCTGCTCGCACAAACAGCCCTGGACGCGGCGATATCGGAGAAGAGCGCCTTGAAGCCGCTCAGCCCGAAGCAGCCTCACTTTCGGCCGAGGGCCAAGCGCGTCATCTTTCTCTTCATGGAAGGGGCGATTTCTAGCCTGGACACATTCGAGTACAAGGCGGAAATACAGAAGAGCGCCGGCAAGTCCGGGCCCGGCGGCGGCGTTCTCACCCCATCGAAATTCCAGTTCAAGCAGTATGGCAAGTCGGGAACCTGGTTCTCTGAGCTCTTGCCCAACATCGGCAGGCATGCTGATGAACTCTGCTGGTTGCGAGGACTCCACACCGACACTCCAGCCCATCCGCAAGCCGTCGTCCAACTGCACACCGGCAGCGCCAATGCGGCTCTGACTCGTCCCAGTATGGGCGCGTGGCTGTTATACGGACTCGGAACCGAAAACCAGGACCTTCCCGGTTATGTCACGATCAATCCCCCGCCTAACTTCGGGGGCGCCGTGAACTACGGCAGCGCCTTCCTTCCCGCGCATTATCAGGGGACGCGCATCAACGATCAGGGCTTCCTGCCCAATCTCAAAGCTTCCTCGCCCCAATCGCTGCAGCGCCGGCAACTCGACCTTATCCAGGCCATGAATCGCGATCTGGCTGCCGATCCCGGCGCACCCGATCCGGTAGACGGCATCATCCAATCGTATGAGCTGGCTTTCCGCATGCAGAGCAAGGTTCCCGACTTATTGGACATTTCAAAGGAACCCCAGCACGTGTTGGACG
>JAOAPQ010000594.1 GCA_025462965.1 Bryobacterales bacterium | reverse complement strand
TGTGCAGGCTGGTCGCGGTGATCACTTGTAAATTTCCGAAAAGCGCATTCGCCGAGGTATCGCTGCCCGTCAGAAATACGCCAAGCCATCCTAACAGCGCGCTGAAGAACGGAAACATCGCGCCGGTGGCCGAGAAGGCCAGGCCGAGTGTCGCCGTGGCGCCCGAATAGTTCATCAGATACGCCAGCGCCAGCACGATCGCGATCGTGCCCTCCGCAACCACGAGTTGTCGCGCAGTGCGGCCCAGAACGAGAGCCATGCGCTTCGGACTCATGCCCGTCAGTAAAGCCGACCCGAGCGCCGCCAGAAAGCACGACGTTCCCGAAGCCGAGAGCCAGTTGAACCGGTAAGTGGCGTCGTAGAGGAGCGGCGCCTTAACCGCGGGCGGCATGCGCATCACAAGGTTGTGCAAACCCGGCCACGGGAACGTAACCGTCACTTTGTTCAGCACTCCCTGCAGTGGCTTGTATCCCCAGAGCAGAACGAAAATAACCAGCAGACCGTATGGCGCCCATGCCATCCAGACGTCACCCCCGCGTGCGCGCTTGGCATCCGGCACCACGACTTCCTTGCTTTCCCCCGCGAGCCGGAAGCTATCCTTCGGGCGCCAGCACCGGAACAGAGTCACCAGGGCGGCCATGGCGCCGAGCGAAGCGAGAATATCCGTGAGTTCTGGACCAATGTAGTTCGAAACCAGGAATTGCGTGCCAGCGAACACCACCCCGCAAACCGCCGCGGCGGGAATCACTCCGCTCAAGGCTTTCCATCCGCCCATCACCATCACCAGGTAAGCGGGGATGAACAGCGACACCGGCGCGCAGATACGGCCGACTCCCGCGCTCAAGCGGTCCAGCGGCAGCGACGTGATCCCGGCCAGCGTGGTGAGCGGGATTCCTATAGAACCGAACGCCACCGGCGCCGTGTTCGCGAGCAGGCAGATCGCCGCCGCATAGAAAGGGGAGAAGCCGAGACCCGTGAGCATGGCGGCCGCCACGGCCACCGGTGTGCCGAACCCGGCCGCGCCTTCGATGAACGCTCCAAAAGCGAAGGCGATCAGCAATGCCTGCAACCGGCGATCGTCCGTCAATCTCCCGATCGAGTCTTTGACAATTTCGAATTTGCCGGTTTCCACCGTGATGTTGTAAAGCAGGATCGCCGCAAACACGATCCATCCGATGGGGAACAGTCCGAAGGCCGCGCCGTACGTGACGGCCGCCACCCATTGCTGGACCGGCATCCCGTAAACACCCAGCGCCACGACTGACGCCATAGCAAGCCCCGCTACGGAAGCCATCCATGCAGGCCGGCGGAAAACTCCAAGCAGCAACAGGAGCACGAATATGGGAGCGGCGGCTGCGATGGCGGAGATCGGCAGACTCCCGGCGAGGGGGGTGTAGTGATGGGACCACATGAAAGCTGAGAGTAGATCATATCAGAGACGGTTGATCTCATACACAACTACGTGGGAACATGCGAGTTCAAAACAATGGACATGCAGAACGGTCCGGAAGTGGTGATGCAGTGGGAATGGATGCGGCGGACATTCGTTCCCCTCGGGGCCATTGTGTGCGCCACCGTCGCTGAGCTGGCAATGCGCCCCTCCGAGGGCGAGCGCGCATCGCTGCTCGTCCTGCTCTCCTGCGTCTGGGCGATCGCGTGGATGTCCGGGTTGCGCACCGGCCTCATCGCGACGGGAGTGGCCGGCGCGGCAGCTCTCTATTTCGTCATCCCACCCGCGAACTCCTTCCGCATCGGCAATGTTTCCGATGGCGTGCAAATTGCGCTGTTCGCCTCGCAAGGCCTGCTTGCCAGCGTATTTTGCGAGATGCGGCGCCGGGCCATCGCGGCCCGGGCGGAAGCGGAAATCAGGGAGCGCGCGGCGCGATCTTCAGCAGATGTCGCATCGCAGCAGTACGCACGCTGCCGCCAGGAATTGAAGCGGGCCCGAGCCGATTGGACGATGGCTTCGAGCGCTGTCTCGCGCGAACTCGAAGGCCGGATCCTCGCGATCGCGGATTCGGTCCAGGAGATCGCGAAGGACACGTCGTCGCCGGAACTGCTGGCGTCGCTGCGGCGTGAACGGGAAAGCGCTCTGCTGCTCACCGAAGAGCTGATGACGTACGCTCGGGCCTTCGAGAAGGAGCAGGGCGGCACAATCGTGAACATCGGCGATCTCTGGGATCAGGCCATTGCCAACAGCCGCACCAGGTTCGCACGGACCATTCTCCTGACGCGCGGCGAGCTGCCCGATGTCCGGGCACATGCCGCGACTCTAATTGAGGTATTCGAATATCTGATTGAAGAGGTTGTCCCATTCGCGGAGCTTGGCGGCCAGGTGGAACTGCTGGTAAGCGTGGGAAAGATGCCGGGGGAATGGACGTTTTCCGTATCGGACTACGGAACCTTAGAAGCGCCGGAGAACCTACGGGAACAAGCAGCCGTAAGGGCGCTGCTACGCTTGGCGATTTGCCGTCGTCTTCTGGAAAGCCAGGGCGGCCGGATCTGGACCGCCGGCCGGCTGGGAGACGGGGCATCGTTTGTATTCTCGATGCCCCGCCTTCGTTCTGAAGCCGTGGACCGGAGGCTTACCAGCGTCGTCCGTGATAGCCGCGTCCGTAGAAAAACCCGGGCCCATAACTGAAGTAAAAGTTGGGACCATACCCATAGCCGTAGTAAGCCGGTGCCGGGTAATACGCACCGCCGTAAGCCGGACCGCCGTAAGCCGGGCGGGGTGCGGGAGCGGGAGGACCGCTCCGCATCATGGGATGGTTGTACTCTTCCTGGCTCACCGGCTGGAACGCCTGCATCGATTGTGAAGTGACGGTCACCGTCTGCTCCAGGCGGAAAGTCAAAACCGTTTCCGGATAGATGACCGTCGGGCGTCCGCGCGTTGCCAGGACGCCGGTAGTGCCGGCCGCTGCGCCCGCCAGCGCGCCGATTCCAGCTCCCCAACCGCCGCCCGCTGCCGCGCCAATGGCTGCGCCGAGGCCGGTAGTCACACCCACCGCTTCCACATCGCGTCCCACGGAGGTATCGCCGCGCCGCTCCATCAACTGCGTCCTGACCGGGATCTGCTGGCCATCCGCCAGCCTCAGTTCCGTCAGTTCCACACCAAGGCTCGAGGTGCCCTTGACCCGGCCAGCCTTTTCCGCCTCAGCCACGCGGCCGCTGATCGTCTGCCCGCGGTGAGCGATCACTAGCCCCTGGACGACCAGCGGTTCCACCAGGGTCGCGGTAAACGCGTCGCCCGGCTGGTTGTGGTCGCTCGAAAGCACTTGATTCACGCGGACCGTGATCCACGTTCCGGCCGGCACGGTCAGCGATGAAGGCGTGGGATACGATTGCGGAGCCTGAAAGCGCTGATCCTGGGTCTCCGGCGCTCCCGCATCCGGAGCCGGACCGTGCTCTCCGAACCTGTGCCAGCCCGGCGTCGTCGCTTCTGCCCCGGCCGGCGGGTTCTGCTGGGTATCCTGACCGAAAACCATGGTCCCCAGACCCAAGGCCACGGTTACTCCCAATGAAAAGCTCTTCGTCCGTTTCATGCCGCTATTTATGCACTCCTCTCTCCACTCTCTAAGTAACGCGAAACAAGGAAGATAGGTTTCACGGTGGGTGGTGGCAATTCAACAGGGTGGTGGATTTCGGCCAGTGCCGGCATGCCTCAATACAAAGAAGTCCTGCCTTAATCGTTTAAGAGGGCTTCGAGGTTGCGACTGCCTCGAACAACGTAAAGAATCACCACGTCTTCGTTCTCAATGCGGTAGATGATCAGGTACTGCCCTATGTTGAAACTGCGCAAGCCGGGCCGCAAATATTCATCACGACGGCGTCCGATATCGGGGTTGTCTGATAGCAAATAAAATCGGTCAGTAATGGGATCAATAAACCGGTCGGCCGTCTCGACGCTGCCGCTCTCCTTGGCGGTGTAGTACCAGATCTCATCGAGGTCAGCATCGGCGCGGGGCAATGTGCCATCAACAGGTAGTCTGATGCTGTTCAGCGGCAAGCCGGGCGCGGCCACGCTGCTTTACATCCTCGGCAAGCTGGCGCATGGATTCTTTCGTAATAGTTCGACCTTCGCCTCGTGCAAGAGAGACCTCAGCGATGTCCACCGCCGCCAGAATTTCCGCGCGCCTCCGCTCGCGTGCTTCCCATGAGGAGAAAGCCTCCTGCGCCGCCTCTTCGGGATGACGAAGCCGTCCAGTCTTGATCGCCTGCAAAACTAGGCCTTCCTGCTCAGGTGATAACTGTACTTCCATGGTTCTGAAAGTAGAGATTGGCGGGGACTCTGTCAATTAGCTCACCTCGACCCGGCGATCCCTAATGTCAAAATATTCATATGATTGGAATAAAATACAGGGCGGCCGCTGCGGATTTCATTCCCTGTTCGATCTCGCCGGTCTCAGAGGAAGTCGAGGAACGCTTCGGTGGTTAATCCTGCTTGTTCGATGATCGAAGTGAGCGTGCGACGCTTGAGGTCCTTGCCGTGCCATGGCAGAGTGACGCGCAGCCCAGGTTGCTCTGGATGCTTCAGGATGTAATGACCACCGGAAACATGATGGACGAAGAAGTCCGCCTTGTTCAGCGCCCGAAGTACAGCCCGCGGCTTCACCCCCGGCAGATGACGGCTCACGCCGATTCAGGCAGCATCACGCGCACTTCTTCCTTGAATGGAGGTCGGTCGATAGGAATCGGCTGGCCATCCTTCTGCAGGCTTTCTATATAAGCGCGTACCGCGTCTTGGGCCATCCCGCGTGCCTCCTCGAGCGTATCGCCTTCCGTGACCAGGCCAGGAAGCGCGGGACAAGTCACCACGAAGCCACCCTCTTCGGCCGGTTCGTACAACACGGTGAAGCTGTATTCGGTCATGGTGCTCATTCTCTTTTCGATGATACGCCCTCCTCGTCCCATGGGCCTCAGCGGCTAAGAGAGATCGAGTTCGTCCGGGTCCGCGTGGGCGGGGGCGTAGTTCAGATTCTCGGCTGGATTAGTAACGCGATAAAGCTGTTTAACCAAGTTTATCAGGACCCTCGTGTTCAGCTCCGTGGTCGAGATTCGGCGCGGCCCGAGCGTCTCCTGAACTACGCGGATATCGGCCCGTTTTCTAGCTTTTCTGTATGACCCGAGCCCCGCAGGCGGCTCCGCATCTCGTTTGGCGCTCAACGCGCAGGTTGCCCGATCGTACTGGTATGGCTTGCATAAAGGACCGCCCACATAGTTCAAGTACATCGCGACAGCCCGTTCAACCGGCTCCTCACGGCGCGAGTTTCCCAATACATCATGAGTGCCTTTGTCGAACAAAACGCAATCCAAGATCATCGTTGAGTGTTATTTCACTTCTTCTCCGAGTCGTACTAACAGGGGCTGAAAAATTCAGCTCGAAAGTGGTCCTCGCTTGCGATCCCGATCGCCAATCCTCTTCTTCCCATCGCTTTAGATGTTGCAAAAACAGGTGAGTGCCTTCGCCGCTATAACTCCACGATCCAACGTTAGTTGTCACTTCGCCTTCAGACAGTCTTTTGAAAGAAAGTGTGGTCGGGATTAATTACCAGCGTCTCAACCGCCGTACTCTTTGGGATCATCTTCGATTCAAGGAGATAACGCCCAACGATCTCCGCCTCGTCAAACGGACGCTTGGATTGATGCGAGCAAGCGCCTGACGCAAGCAGGCACAGCAAGATGAGCTTGGAGCGACTTAACCTGGGCAAGTAATAACCAGGCTGTATGTATGATCTATATTGCCCATAGGAGCAAAGGTTTCCCGGTCGGCGAACAATGGCAGAATATCATGGGGCGCAAAATGGCCGCAAAGATTCTGAAATGCCTGCTGATTGCCGCGATACTGCCGACAGTGTCGCCGGCGACGTCGTATGGCATTCTGATCCCAGTCAAGCAGAAGGGCTCCGGTCCCTTGTATCGGATTGAGAGGCAGGGGAAGTGGGGCTACGTCAACAGGCAGGGCAGGGTTGTCGTGTCGCCCCGTTTTGACGAGGCAAGCGACTTTTTCTGCGGCTTGGCGAAAGTGCGCGTTGGAGACCTGTGGGGTTACACCTCCGAATCCGGAAAGCTCGAAATTCCTGCTCAATTCGACTCTGCGGCCGATTTCAAGGATGATCGGGCCGCTGTCGGAGTGAATGCGCTGGTCGGTGTCATCGATACAAGCGGGCATTTCATTGTCAATCCTCAGTTTGGCGAGATTAAGCCTTACTTTGGGAGCCGAGCTGCGGTTTGGGCGAATTCGAAACGGAAACGATCCACACA
>JAOAPQ010000591.1 GCA_025462965.1 Bryobacterales bacterium | reverse complement strand
GTTAACAAACAGGGAGCACAATATGTTTAGTCGCCGCCGTCCCCAATCCGATTTCTCCCAAGAACTTCAGGCGCATCTTGAACTGGAGATGGACCGCCTCCAGGCCGAAGGTCTCTCCGCGGACGAGGCTTACCATGCCGCAAGGCGAAGCCTCGGAAACCTGACCGCCGCCGGGGAACGCTTCTATGAATCGAGCCGATGGCTGTGGCTGGAAAATCTCACGCAGGATACGCGTCACGCGCTACGCCGCCTGCGCAAGTCTCCGGCCTTCACCATCACCGCCACTCTCACGCTGGCCCTGGGAATCGGAGCGACCACCTCGATCTTCACGCTGGTGGACGCCGTTCTCCTCAAATCGCTGCCCGTGTCCAACCCCGATCGGTTGTATCGCCTCGGCAAGGAAATTCATTGCTGTGTCTGGGGCGGATACAGCCAGACCGGCGAATTTTCCATCGTCTCTTACGATCTGTATAAGCATTTTCGCGACAATACGAAAGGCTTTGAGTCGCTGGCTGCCTTCCAGGCAGGCGGGACATTCGTGGGAGTGCGTCGCGCTCATCACGCGAATGCGGCCGAAACTTATTTCGCCGAGTTCGTATCCGGAAACTACTTCCAGATGTTCGGCATCAGCGCACATGCCGGGCGTGCGTTGGCGCCCGCCGACGACCTCGCCGGAGGCGCGCCCGTGGTTGTCATGAGCTATCGCGTGTGGCAGCAGAAGTATGGGCTCGATCCATCGGTGATTGGCGCCGCCTTCAACATCAACGATAAGCCGTTCACGGTCGTCGGCATCTCACCTCCGGGCTTCTACGGAGACACGCTGCGTAACGTACCGCCCGATTTCTTCCTGCCGCTGGCAACCGAACCTCTCGTGCAAGGCGATAGTTCGTTGCTTGAGCAGAGCAGCGCGCACTGGCTGGATTTGATCGGCCGGGTGCGTACGCGCGCGACAACCGCCTCGATCGAAGCGCAGATGCGGGTGGAGCTGCAACAGTGGCTGCGGTCGCACATGGGCGAGATGGACCCGAATGAGCGGGCAAGGCTGCCGCAGCAAACCGTTTACCTCAGTCCGGGAGGCGCCGGAATCACCAGCATGCGCGAGCAGTACGCGCGCTGGCTGCAGATCCTCATGACCGTGTCGGGCTTCGTGCTGCTGATCGTCTGCGCGAACGTGGCGAACCTGATGCTCGTAAGAGGCATGGAACGGCGGCAACAGACCTCGTTGAGCATGGCTTTGGGCGCGCGGCCCATGAGGCTGGTGCGGCAGGCGCTCACCGAAAGCCTTGTTCTTTCGCTGCTGGGAGGCGCGGCAGGGCTTGGGGTTGCATTTGCAGGAACGCGCCTCATTTTGCATTTCGCTTTTCCCACCACCACAGGTTCGCCGATTAGCGCGTCACCATCCATACCGATTCTGCTGTTTGCCTTCGGAGTTTCCCTGATCACCGGAGTCGCGTTCGGCATCGCCCCGGCCTGGATGGCCACTCACGCCGATCCCGTGGAAGCGCTTCGAGGCGCCAACCGTTCCACGCGCCGGGCCGGCTCGCTTCACCGCAAAACGCTCGTCATCCTGCAAGCCGCTCTCTCCCTGGTGTTGCTCTCCGCGTCAGGGTTGCTTACCCGGGCTTTGTGGAACCTGGAGCGCCAGGACTTTGGCTTCGAGCAGGACCATCGCACCGTGGTGAATATCGACCCGGTTCTTGCGGGCTATCGGCCTGAGCAGCTAACTTTGCTTTACCGCCGCATCCGTGATTCGGTGGCCGGCATTCCGGGAGTGTCTTCGGCCAGCTACTGCTTGTACTCACCGCAAAGCGGGGACAGTTGGAACGACAGCATTTTCGTGGAAGGCCGGCCGTCTCCAGGGCCGGCGGAAGATAACGAAGCTTCGTCGGATCGCGTTTCGGCGGGATACTTCGAAACGATCGGTAACCCCATCCTCAAGGGGAGGGCAATCTCCGAGCAGGACACGGCGGCATCGCGCCATGTGGCCGTCATCAACGAGGCGTTCGCGCGAAAGTTCTTCAAGGACCAGAACCCGATCGGCAAGCATTTTGGCAGGACCGACATCAAGACTGCCGGCGAATTTGAAATCATCGGCGTTGCAAAAGACGCCCGGTATCTGACTTACAATCTCGGAAAACCCATAGGCGCATTTTTCTTCGTGCCCGAACCACAATTCACCATATTTGCGAAAGCGTCAGATAACGTCGGCGAAATGCGGTCGCATTTCCTGCACGATATCGTCGTTCGCATGCAACCCGGCGCGAAGTTGCAGGAAGTGGAGGCGCGCCGCGCTCTCGCCCGCGTCGATCCGAATTTGCCGATCATGAGAATGCAAACCCTCCGTGAGCAGGTGGCCGGTAACTTCAGCCAGCAGCGGCTCATCGCCCGGCTCACTTCGCTCTTCGGAATTCTCGCGCTGGTTCTGGCCTCGATCGGGCTATATGGAGTCACTGCCTATAACGCCGGCAGCCGAACGAACGAGATCGGCGTGCGTATGGCACTCGGCGCGGATCGCGGTAACGTGCTCGCGCTCATCTTGCGCGGAGCGCTGGGTCAGATCGCGTTCGGATTGATCTTGGGCGTACCGCTGACTCTCGCGGCCGGCCGGTTCCTGGCGAACCAGCTTTACGGAGTCAACCAGCACGATCCCGCCATCATCGCGCTCGCGACCCTGACCCTGGGCTGTTCCGCCCTGATCGCGGCGCTCATCCCCGCCTTCCGCGCGAGCTCCATCTCCCCGGTCCAGGCGCTGCGCGCGGAGTAACGCTCACGCGAATTTGAAGTTCCTCAGAGATTCCTGAATCCTGTCGAAGAAACCCTTACCGGACTTCCCGCCTTCGGTCTTCTTCTGGAGATCGTCCAGCTGCGAATAGAGCGGCTTGTAGCTGGCGGCGCTTCCGTAGCCGAGCGCCTCGCCCAGCTGCAATTGAAGTCGCGCGGCTTCAATGAGGCTGTGCAGCCTCTTGTTTTCGTCGTCTTTGCGGTTGCTCTTGGCGGCCAGCTTGTCCGCTTCCGCCAGCATCGCTTGCGCCCGCAGCTTCGGAAGTGGAATGACATAGTTCTCGATCACGAGCGTATTGAGCGCCGCGTAAAGAGCGGCCTTGGCTTCGTCCGTCTTGCCCGCGTCGATCAGCGGTGTTACGGCTTTGATCGCCGCCGGGTAGCTTGCCAGGGGAATATTGGCAACCGCGATATCGGTCTCGCTGGCGAGCCATTGGAGCAGAGTGCGCGCCTGCTGTACGTTGCCGCCTGCCAGATTGTCCTTCGCCGTCTTCGTTACCGCCTTCACCGTATCCGGCGTCGAGTAGAGGTCAAAAGTCGTGGTGCTCACACTCACCGGAGCCAGGGCCAGCTTCGGGTCGCGCGCGACGATCAGGTCGAGTTTGCCGCTTACTCGCTCCAGCGCCGCCAAAGCAGCCTTCTTGTTGCCCTTGTCCAGCGCCGCGATCGCGTTGCGCGTCTCGTCGATAGCCGCTTGGGCGTCCTTGAGCAGTTGCGCCCGCTTTTCCGCGGCGCTCTTCTCGACTTCAGATTGAACCGAGGAGTCGACCGATTTCACTTCGCCGCTCTTCGGCTCCGCTTTTTGTGAATCCGGCTTCTTGACGGGAGTGTCCATCTTGGCCGCCGCACCGTGAGCCGCGTGCGCGCTCAAGCACATGCCCGCGATGACGAACGCCGTCATACCGAGAGGATTGAAATATAGTTTTCGTCTCATGGATGTATTGGTTCTCCGGCCAATGGGTTAAACGCAGCTCCCGTACCACGTGAGCCATTCGCGGGCTTCTCCTTTTCTTTGAATGATTAAGCGCCGCCCGATCCTTTTCTGAGCCCTGCGCCGTTGTCGAAGTTCTGAACGGTCGCCATCTACGGGTAGACCTCACCGCGGGCAAACAGCGGCGGACCAACTGTCCGGCATCGGCCGGTCAGTTGGCACCGGAGTTGCGCTCCAAATTGAACAGGTGAGCGGATGACGCACAACTTTGAATTCAAAAATATCGAGCACAAGGACACAGAGGTGGAGATGCGGAAGCTGATCGAGGAGGAGGTAAAGCGGCTTGACACGAGATTAAAACGGCTTCCGCGCGAACCGGATTTTTTGAGAGTGATGGTGGAGGAGATTCCGGCTCACAAGCGTTACCACGTTTCGATATGGATCAGCGTACCGGGAGTAATTCTCGCCGCAAAAGAAGAAAATCGCGAGGATTGGCGCTCAGCCCTTAAACATGCGTTTCTGGAGCTTGAGCGGCAGTTGGACGAGTATCGGTCCGGCATACGCGGCGAACCCGAATGGAAGCGCCGCGCCAGACGGGAAGAGCTCCGACGGCTCAAGACAGGTGCGGCCCCGCCGCCTACATCATGAAGCGAATTGCTCTCTTCGCCGTTTTGACCTGTATCTGTCTCGCGGAGGACCGTCCAACTCAGTTGGTTGGGTCCTGGAAAGTGGTCAAATACGTCGATTTTTCCGACAAGGACGAACCCTACTTCCCGTTCGGCATGGATCCCGTAGGCCTGTTCATCTACACATCGGATGGACACGTCTCAGTACAAGTCGTGTGCGATCAGAAAGGGCCCGTGCCCGCACTTCTACCTTCCGGGGCATTCGACCAGGTGAAAATGACCTACCTCGGCTATTTCGGAACCTATACGGCCGACCCGGCGAAAGGCACCCTCGTCTATCACCTGAGAGGAGCCAGCGTTCCTTCCTACATAAACCTGGACAACTCGACGGTATTCCGTTTCGAGGGCGATCACCTCGTCATCAGCGGAGAATCCGTGAGGGGCGATGGACATAAATGGAGGGTTGAACGCGTCCTGGTGAAAGACACGCACCCGCAATAGACACCTGCACTGTTTCCGAAGTTTTCGAATCAGGCAAGTAATTGTCAATAAAGGTTTTAACTGCCAGTCCGCGGAATGCTAAAGGACTATAAAATGCGGACTTGCGGCAATTCGGACGCGGTGATATTCTCAGCTCCAGAAAGGTAAATCATGCGGTCTCGCGACGAAATTGAGCGCCTGCTGTTTGAAGAGTTGGACCGCGCAAAGTTGGCCCACGAACACGCGAAGAAGGAGTTTAAGGCGGTGTTGTCTCAGATCCCGTCCGGCCTGCCGCAGCCGGATGGGACTGCTAGAATCAGCAACGCTGGAAGGGCTAACGCTTCAACACTAAATGGCTACGTTCAAGCGCTGCGTGAATTCAATGCTTTCGTCATTCATGGCGCTGTCCCGGAGCGCCTGAAAGAGTAGCGGACGGTAGACCGAGCGGCGCACTATCTGGGTCTGTCTCGCAGCTACATCGGCTCCGGTGATCCAGCTTTTATTTCATATTCATTTCAAGCCATTTACCCATCCGCACGCCCAAACTCACGTCCCCAATCAGCCGCGTTCGCATCCATCCCAAAAACCCCGCTCATCATAGGAACAGTTTTTGGCAACGGCGCATTCCTTGCCGCAGGGTATAATCTGCGAACGGGGTCGCCGAGTTTTCCATGCCGATCCCTGCAGGTACCCCTTTGCAACTCTGGATACATAGCAGCTTGTAGCACTGCAGGATTGAACAGGACAAGGGCTGGCAACGGATACTCTTGTAGGAGGTCTCTTCCAAGCCCGCCCAACGGTCGATGAGCAACGTACGTTTGTTGTCGCTGCATTGAAAACCCTGGCTACGGCTACCAAAGGCGCCAGGAGATCAGCCGCACTAGTGTTCTGGCCCTTGTGCCGTAACACGGATGCATCGCCCGCCTCGGTCAGCCGGGCGATTACCAGATCGATATACAAATCGTCGACATCGTTTCGCGTCGGACGGATATGTTTCTCAGGTCTGTCAGGAACGATTGTAGGACGATTATTGGATGACGCCGACGAGGCTAATACATTGCGTGGATACATTTACATCAGTGCTGTCGACTTACACTGTTAGAACACCTGGATTCGGCAAATATTCCCGCCGTACCCACCTGACCGCGGTCCAGTATCGTCAGCGGCGTTGTTGCAAATTCGACCGGAGCTGGCCGATCTCGGTACACGAGGGCGTTTACGCGTCAATGTGAAAGCATGGTCGCAGGAAGGCTCTCCTCAAGAGTGGATCGGTCCCGGAAAACGCGCTTCCGACCGCGACCGTCTTCGGTTGAATGCTGACTTAAGTTCCCCATAAGTGCGCTCAGCGGTTCGGCTGACGCATCAGTGTACTCGGCACGGGCCCTGGCGTCGACGCTGGCATTTTTCAAAGAGATTGCGGAGTTTTTTCAATCAGCACACGCAGGACTTTTTCCAGGCTGGCATGTCAGGCGCCAGACCATAATACTTACGTTCACTGATGCGTCCTTGATCGACTGTGCCAGTCTGAACCTCTGGTCCGCTAAAAGGACTCTCCAACCAGTTCTTCACTTTTCTTCCAGAGCGCCTCGGCGTTGTTTGGATCCAGCGCAAATCCGCGAACTCCTTCGCTGATGGCGCTGATGGTCACGTCGTCCGGTACGATTTTGCCGATGTGGCAGTTCTCGCAATAACGGCCGCCAATTTCGCCAGCCGGTGCAACTACACCGGCCCAAACGGAAGTTGCGGCTCCTTGAGGGATCGTCTTAAATTGGAAGGGAGCCTTGCCCTCTGCTGCCAGCTGTGTATTCAGCTGATCCATTATCGTTTTCACGTCGTCCGTGTTCAGATGGCGGGCCAACTCGGTCTGTATACCTCCTGGATGCACGGCCGCAGCGCGTACGCCACGCCCACCATGCCGCCGGTCAAAAGCAACAGCAAAGAGGATGTTCGCCGTCTTCGACCGACCGTAAGCGACGAAAGGATCGTAGGGCGTCCGTTCAAAGTTGGGATCCTGGAGGTCGACGTTCGAATAGCGGTGACCTGAAGAAGACAGGTTGATTAGCCGTCCTCCGGCGCCGATCAGCGGCGCAATTCGGTTAACGAGGACAAAGTGGCCCAGATCATTGGTGCCGAACTGTGTTTCGAAGCCATCCGCCGTATGCCCAAACGGCGTGGCCATCACTCCCGCATTTGCGATGACTACATCGAAGGGTTTATCCGCCGTCAGCAACACGTTGGCACAGGCCCGCACGCTTTCAAGATTGGCAAGATCCAGTGCAACGAGTTCAAAGCTTCCATCCCGGGCCGCAGCGTCCTTTCGAACCTGCGCCGTCGCAGGTTCGGCCTTTGTCAAATCCCGAGCCGCACCCACTACCTCGGCGCCATGCGCGGCGAGGGACCGTGCAGTCTCCACCCCGAGCCCGGCCGAAACGCCGGTCACCAAAATTCGTTTGCCGCACAGATTTACGCCAGCCAAAACATCTTCCGTTGTCGAAGTCGCATCAAACATGTTCGCCATTCTCTTCCTTCTGCCTCCCGATACATCGAGGTGCCTGCCTGCGCACCCGAGTTGACAATCTCCGCTCCAGCCTTTAAAACGGAGAGTGTCTCCGCAATTAAATGATAATCGGAGATGGTCTCCGGTTGCAAGAATTTCAGATGGCCGCTCAGATTCCTAAACCCGCCGCCCGCCAGCTACGCGCCGATGCGCGCCGCAATCGCGAGCGCATTCTGGAGATCGCGAAAGAGGCTTTCACCCGTTCGGGCGCCAACATTAATCTGGACGAACTCGCGAGGCAGGCCGGTGTAGGAGCGGGAACTTTGTATCGGCACTTTCCTACACGCGATGCCTTGCTTGAGGCGGTATATCGGAGCGAGGTAGAAAAGCTGGCAGCAGCAGAACGGAAATTTGCCGAGACAATGCCCCCTATTGAGGCGTTGCGGGCCTGGATGTTGCTCTTCGTTGACTACATTGCAGCCAAACAAATCATCGCCCCTGCTCTGAATACGCTCATCGGAAAGCCCTCGAAAGTTTTTGAATGTTCCGGCGATCAGATCAAAGGGGCGATCCGTGCGTTGGTGAAGCGCGCAATCGAGAGCGGCGACATACGTCCGGATCTCGACCCACTTGACCTGCTCCGGGCTCTTATCGGCGTCTCCAACGTGGCATCCGCGCCCGATTGGCCGCAAAGCGCGAGGAGACTCGTTCACATCCTCATTGCCGGTTCGCGGCCGATCATCTAGATAACCGTGTCTGGCATCGCACAACATACCGTGCGTAACCGCGTTTAGAATAGTTTGGGAACGGTGCAGTTGATGCCGCGGTGGCTCAGATCAAAGGCGCAGTGCCAGCAGCCGCCCTGTTCCGCGCGCTGCACCGCGCGCTCCCCGAGTCCTCGAGCATCGTCGATGAAATCCTCACCGAGCTCCCGCAGATGATGCAGTTCCTCTTCGAGTCCAAGCCATTCCGGCAGTACCGCGGCTGGACTGGCGCGCTCGGCACGGGATTGGGCACAGCACTCGGCGTCAAGCTGGCGCGGCCCAGCGACACCGTCGTGTGTGTCATCGGCGACGGCGCGTTCCACTACAACCCAGTGCCGGCGGCGCTCGGCTTCGCTCAGGAGAACGGCGCTCCCATTCTCATCGTCGTGTGCGACAACCGCGGCTACAGTTCTCAGACGTGGAACGTATACAAATACTTTCCGGACGGAGCGGCCGTGAGATCCGGGCAGTTCTTCGGGAACGTCATCGCGCCGACGCCGGACTACGTCAAGCTCGCGGAGGCGTATGGGGGCACCGGTGAGCGCGTGGAGAACATCGCCGCTCTCGACTCAGCGATCGAGCGCGCACAGGCCTCCCTCCGGGCGGGTCACTCGGCGCTACTCGACGTGTTCGTGACACCGTGATCAGACCATTGTGCCCGGCGCACCGGGGAGCGGGCGCCTTCGGATCCTGAAAGCGTGTCCACCTATTCGTGATCAGATCTTGCACGTCATAGCGCTTTTGGATACTCCGACTTTCGCGCCGACTGTTGTGATGGAAGAGAAAAGCCAAGGCTTTATCGGCTCGCAGTAATTCAAGGAGATTAAACTATGGCTAATGCAGTAAACACCAGTGTTGAGCAGGGCCTGCTCGACGTCTGGCATAACCACACCTATTCCGAATTCGTAATGAAAGATGCAAAACGGGCACTGACCACCATGTCAGACAATCCGCACGTCCTGTACGTGCCGATTGCGAAAGGCGGCAGGGGGCGCGAGGGAGTGTACAACTATTACCATGATTACTTCCTCACTCAGCTACCTGCTGACATCAAGCCCGTACCCATCTCGCAAGTTGTCGGAAAAGATATTCTTGTCGAAGAGGCTGTCTATGAGTTTACGCACAATCAAGTAATGGACTGGATGATTCCAGGTGTGCCGCCAACGGGCCGATACGTCGAGGTAGGAGTAGTCGCCGTCGTCAAATTCGAAAATGGCAAGATCGCCAGCGAGCACCTGTACTGGGATCATGCCAGCGTGTTGGCACAGTTAGGGGTGATCGATCCGGCCAAGGTCCCGGTCAAAGGCGTCGAAAGCGCGCGGACCTTACTTGAATGGGCAGGAATAAAGGCCGGCGCGTAGTTCGTGATTTTCTGGGAAAGGAGCATTTTGTATATCTGTGAAAGACATCGTCAGCTTGGTGGCACGCCAATGTGGTCAAGGCGACTCGTTCTGGGGATCAGTCGTTTGAAGCCGGAACTGTAGCCTTTGTTCGCTATCCCGAAGGACACGCTACATACGTACAAGAACACCAGGGCGACTCCGGGACGTTGCCGGTGATCTTGACGCCGCGAAGGTTCGAGAACCTTTGGCGAGAAATTGGCGAGCCAGCCCCGCAAGACTCGATCCTACCGGCGCCTCCCGAAGAAATCACCGAGGTTGATTGCTCTCGCTCCACGGGCGGCGCTTGGCCCTGGCGCAGGCAGGAAGCAAGAGTTTATAGCAGCGAGCGGCGATAGCTGCTAGGCGTCAGTCCGGTGATGCGTCGGAAGACGCGAGCTAAATGATGCTGATCGGCAAAGCCGCTCGCCAGCGCCACCCCGGTTAGCGATGTCCGGTGATCGCGCATTAAGGTTTGCGCCCGCTCCACGCGCCGATTGAGCAGAAATTGATACGGCGGTTTTCCGGTGCTTTGGCGGAAACTGCGAATGAAGTGGGATGCGCTAAGTCCGGCTTCACGCGCCAGTTCACTCAAGCGAATATCTCCCTCGAGATGCGCCTCGATAAACTCCATGCATCGACGCAGCGTAGAGGGCGCCATCCCTCCGGCAAAGTCTCCTTTAACTGGAGGAGCAATGGAGTAACGACGCCCGAGATAGCTGGCCAAAGCGGTTGCCACGCCGTCTAGAAATAACGATCCGCTCTGGAAGCCATCGCGT
>JAOAPQ010000818.1 GCA_025462965.1 Bryobacterales bacterium | reverse complement strand
GGAACCCCACGGCAACCTGGATCCAGGCCCTCATGCAGTGATCCGTCATCATTGCTACTAGATGGCCACGGCTTTCGTCGCCGAGGAGCCCGGAGTACGCTACAGCGGAAACTTTCGCTCCGTAGGAGTTTATGGGGCAGGAACAAATACCTGGCGAAATGCGGACCGTCTGCCCATCGTGACCTGACGACGCGGCGATTTGAAAGGCAATCAGGAGTATTGCGTGACGAACGACATCATTCCCCGACTATACGCAGCACTTCCGCAGGCAAAGACATGGATCGATCAATACATAGCCGACCGCGTCGCCCGCGCACGGCCAGTCAGTTCGCTCGGCTCTAGCCGGCTAGCTGCTTGCTTCCCGCAGGAATTCCTCGACAAAAGCAAAATCGTCCCCGTTGCCCGAGTGACGTTTCCGCCAGTTGAGACGTTCGGCTTGCCGGAATTTGCGGACATACATCTTATCGAATTCGAGGGGATCACCTTCAAAGATACGATCTTTATCCGACGGGATCTGTCTTATGAGGGGCTCTATTTTCACGAGCTAGTCCACGTCGTGCAGTGGGCGCGCCTCGGCGTTGATAACCTGCTGCTCGCCTACGGTCTCGCGCTGTCCCGGCAGAGTTATCGCGACACTCCGCTCGAGGATATGGCCTACAGGCTTCAGGCGAAGTTCGAGGCAGGCACGCTTCAAGGCGATGTCATCGAACACATCGAGCGTCTCACCGATGAGGTGTGGGCACATGGGCAGCAGTTCCTGAGTGTGCCGTCAGGTTGGGCGCGATAACGGTGGACCATCAGCTTGCGTCGCGGAGCTGATCTATGCCGTTGGCCTATAGGAGGAAGGGCTTCGATGTGAGTGTTGCGAGTTCAGCGGTTTCGTTTCTGAACTGGTAAGCAAGACGAACGACGTTGCGTCCCCATCCCGCCAACGAATTCTGCTTCGATCCGAGCGGGCGACAGTATCGGCGTGGCGTGCTGGAACTCGTGAACGCCCCGGCATCTGAGGAATCGGCCTTGGTTCCGATTGCGGTGGCACCGATCGATGCGCCGCAAGAGCGGCGTGTGGACGTTGCAAACGAGTCGCAAAACGCGGGTCGGATCAACATCGAGTTCAGTGGCGGGCGACGTGTGGGTGTGTGGGGTCAGGCGGATCTCGAGACACTGTGCAGCATCCTGCGGGAGTTCTCGCGCACATGATCGGACTGGCCCCGGGGATAGGGATCTGGCTGGTATCCGGCATCACGGATATGCGCAAGTATGCGCTGAACATAGTTATGCGGACCACGCGGCGGCGCACGCGCGTTCGAGCGACACGGGGTGCATTCAACGCTGTGCATAACGGGAAGTGGTTTTGGCGGATCTCAGCATGGCAAGCAGCTTGTCTGGCGCCTTGAAGCGACCCCGCTGGAGCGTCGGCGGCAGGACGGCTGCGAGTGCTTCGAGCTTCTCAGTAGGATCGGCACGAAGGTAGATTTCAGTACTCTTCAGACTCGCATGACCGAGCCACAACGAGACCTTTCGGACATCGTGCGTTGCCAGTAGCGTATGCATTGCGCAGGTGTGTCGCTAATTTCGCCGGCGAAATTAGCGGCACTCGATGGTTAGTCACCGGATGCGCGAGTGGTACAAGTCGGGAATCAACCCGCAGTCCAAACTCCCTTATCTGGCGACCTATCTCGGGCATAAGGACATCCGCTCGACGCTGGTATATCTGAGGATCATGCCGGAGCTGCTGCAGGAAGCCAGTGAGCGCTTCCGCAAGAACGGCGCAGCGGCGCTCCGGCCAGCGGAGGGCGCGTGATGAAATCCAACTCCCTCGCCTCCTTGCTGCACGCGTTCTTCCACGAATGGATGGGCAATCAAAAGAATCTCTCTCGGAGCCGGGCAAGACCATACTCTTTGCCGACACGTAAGACGGTGGTTAATGGATGGCGCGCTGCGAGTGAACGACTACTGCAGAATTTCCCCAGTTCGGACCCACCCAATTTCCTCGATTGAGGACCAGCTGATTTCCTGAGTTCAGGACCACCCGATTTCCCGGGTTGAGGACCACCGGCGGAGCGCTTTTGAGGCGCCCAAGGGGCGCGGGAGTGGTCCGCCGATGTCGAACCCAGAGGAAAAGCCGGCAATCGAGCTGAACGCCGGCTCATTGCCTGCCCAGACCGCTACCGTCGTGCCCAGTCACGAAGGGGAAGACGCGATGGGCTTACGCAGCATGACGGTGGGGCGGTACGAGGAGATCCGGCGACGGCTGGCAGACGGCCGCGGAGTGCGCGAGATCGCCCGAGCGCTCGGCTGTGCGCGCGAGACAGTGCGTGAAGTGCGCGATGGCGCGAGAGTCTCCCCCGATGCGCCCAAACCCAGCACCGATCCGTTGTGGATGCGACAACTGGAGTGGCCGACGATCATCCACGATCTGGGTCTCGGACATCCGCTGAAGTTCATCTGGGAGGAGAAGGCCCAACATCTGACGACCTACCCTAACTTTTGGAAACAGTTCTACCGCAAGTTCCCGCAGTACCGGCAAGCCTCGGTTACCGCACGCGAGTTTGAGCCCGGCGAGCGCGTGGAAGTTGATTACGCCGGCGATACGCTCGAGTGGATAGACCTGAAGACCGGCGAGATCCGCAAGGCCTATGTGTTTGTCGCAGGCCTTGGATTTAGTCAACTGTTGTTTGCATGGGCGGCCGATGACATGAAGAGCCGCAACTGGCTCGGTGCCCACCGGCGCATGTTCAGCTTCTATGGCGGCGTCGCGCATGTGACGGTGCCGGACTGTTTGAAGCAAGGGGTACTCAAGTGCCATTTGTACGATCCGGATCTGAACCCGGGCTACGCACAACTGGCGATTCAATACTCAACAGCCGTGGTCCCGGCGCGCGCGGGCCATCCGAAGGATAAGGCGGTCGCAGAAGGACTGGTGAAGATCCTGATGCGCTACGCGCGCTTCCGTTATCGGCATACGCGCTTCACCTCCCTGACAAACATCAACCAGGCGCTCGGGGAGTGCGTCGAGCGGATCAACGCACGTCGCCACACCCGCTTCGGTGTCTCACGCCGCGAGCGCTTTGAGACGATTGAGAAATCCGCCTTGAAGCCGCTGCCCCTCGGGGACCTCGAGTACGGGGATTGGAAGGACGCCACACTGCATCCGGACTGTTATGTTTACATCGAGGGCGACTATTACAGCGCACCGCACATCCACCGCCACAAGAAGCTACGTATCAAGATCACCGAGAACCAGGTCGAGATCTTCTTGAACCTCGAACGCCTGGCGATCCATCCACGCAGCCGTCACCGCAATGGCAAGCGCATGTTCATCGACGCGCACTTCCCGCCAGCCTCCCAAGCGTACTACGAGGCCACGCCGCAGAAGTTGCTCTCCCAGTCCCGGTTCATCCACCCCGATCTCAATCAGTTGTTCGTGGAACTGTTCAATGCGGATGTCTTCGGGCATTTGCGCCGCTGCCAGGGCTTCGTGCGCAGCTGTACGAAGGAGATCAATACGGCCGGCCACGAGCTCGCCAGCCTGCGCATCGCCGCCGCCATCGCCACCATGCGCCGCTACAACAAGTTCCGCGTGCCGTACTTCCAGGCGTTGCTCGCTCAGGCACGCAAACAGACCACAAACCCGGACGGTGACCGAGAAATCGTGCGCCGTCCCGGCAACCCTATGCTGCGTTACGTCGGTGTTGCTGATCAGCCCACCGACACGAGCGCCGCTGTCGCGTCCACCTCACTTCAAGGAAATTTAAAGTTATGAGTACCGCAATCGCCAAGAACCTCATGGCCGAGATGAAACTGCTCGGGATGTTCGCCGCCTACGATCAAGCCGTCACCGATGCGACCCGGGATCAATCCGGGTACTCGGAGTTCCTCGACACACTGCTGCAAGCCGAGACCGACTACCGTCAGGAGCGCAAGACCGGCTATCGGATCAAGGCCGCCAAGTTTGCCCTGCGAGCGGCGTTCGAGGACATCGACTTTACGGCCAGCCGCTCCATCACCAAGGCGCAGATCAAGGAGCTCTACAGCCTGCAGTGGTTGAATGAAGGTCGTCCCGTGCTGCTGATCGGTCAGACCGGCGTGGGGAAGACCTTTATCGCCCAGGCCATCGGATTACACGCCTGCGCGTGCGGTAAGTCAGTGTCGTACATGACCGTGACCACCTGGTTGGAGAACGTCGCGCTGGCCCGATCCAGCGGCACATACCTGCGCTATCGCGACAAGATCGCCAAGCCCGACGTGTTGATATTGGACGACATGGGAATGAGAAAGCTCTCCTCCACCGAAGCGCAGGATCTGTGTGAAATCCTGGAGGAGCGCTCGATCGGTAAATCGACCGTGTTTACAACGCAGCTACCCCTGGAGCACTGGTCTGAGGTCATCCCGGATCCGGTGATCGCGGATGCCATCCGGGACCGCCTCCAGCACGCCGCTCTCGAAATCCAGATCACAGGCGAGAGTTATCGGGGTGTCAAAGCTCGCAAACTTGCCAGCAGGAAAAAGGAAGCGTAAGACTCGTCGCCTTCGGCTCCGCCAGTGACCCCCGTCAGGTGGTCCTCAACTGGGGAAATCGGCCGGTCCTCAACGAGGAAATCCTGCAACTACGACAAGACGGCCATATGGAGCCGTGGAGTTCCCAGGATTTTGTGGACACCCTTTAAGGTCTACAAATCGAATCCGAGGGTGGGCAAATGTCCAAGCCAACGCAAACTGGAAAGATTCGACGTGCCTATGAATTCATCAAGGCGCACCGGCTTCAACACGATGTCCGGATGATGTGCCGTGTGCTGGATGTGGCACCGAGCGGCTACTACGCCTGGCTGCAGGAGCCTATATCGACCCGAGCGCAAGACGATGCACGACTCCTGCGCTTGATCCGTGCGTCGTTCACAGCGAGTCATGGGATCTACGGGTCACCACGGGTATTCCTTGATCTTCGAGAAGCCGGCGAAACATGCAGCAAGCATCGCGTGGCACGCCTCATGCGGGTCAACAAAATCCGGGCGCTCCATGGATATCGCACGCGCCACTTCTCGGCGGGTAAGCCATCGGCGCTCATTCCCAATCTCGTAAAGCGCAACTTTGAGGTTAGTCGCCCGAACAAGGTCTGGGTAACGGATATCACCTATATTCGTACATGGGAGGGATGGCTCTACCTCGCGATCGTGATGGACTTGTTTTCCAGGAAGATCGTCGGGTGGTCTACCAGACCGACCATCCGCCGCGAGCTCGTCCTGGATGCGGTTATGATGGCGGTTAGACGCCGCCGCCCACGTGGAACAATTATTCATTCCGACCACGATCTAAGTTTGGAGTCAATAGCTGCATGACGCGTGCGTTTCCCTTAGGCCGGTAGTGTCAGCTAACGGCCCCCATCAAACTCAAGCCGCCAATCGGCTCATCACCCAGCGGTCTTCCACAAAGTTGGTATCCCGCTAACCATTTTGCAAACACAGGGTCTGCAGGCACGGGCCCAGCCCTCATCGATCTCAAAACAGCGTAGGGTCCCAGTGGAAGGTCCGATCATGATCTACGAGGTCCTGCTGGCCTCAAGGGCTGCGTTCAGAGAGATCGATCCACTGGGTAAACCAACTTCAAAGCGGCCGCGATACGGCCGATCAAACTTCACAAGCGAATAAGCCACGCGCGCCAGCTTGGCGGTGACAGCAGTGCGTGCCTTGCGTCGCCGATCTCGATTCTCGGGGTCTGCTGCAATATACCGAGTGTACTTGTCGCGGAAGGCATTCTCGCGCATCCGGATGGCGCTGATCGAGGCTTGCCAGAGCGCGCAGCGAAGCCGCGCGTT
>JAOAPQ010000554.1 GCA_025462965.1 Bryobacterales bacterium | reverse complement strand
TGTTATTCGTGTCATTCGGATTATTCGCGCTCGAACCAAAATTTAGATTTAATCCGTCGCTCCAGCCGGGCTGTTGACCGTTGTCGTTCCAATTGAAGTAGATTCCGGTCTTGAATGTGTGAGCGCCCAGGTTATGAGTCAGATTGTCCGTCCACGCGTAAGTCTTGCCCTCGCTCCGCCAATTTGCCTGGAACGGAGAGAAACTGCAGGAGCCGATACCGCAGTTGAAAGTCGGGAAGCGATTACGCACATTCTGAGCGGGATACAACTCCTGGAACTTGAACCCGAGGGCCGCGCGATCGTAGGAACTGGTGGGGGTACCGGGCACCACATCGACCACCTGAGTGAGGTGGTTATATGCGAAGATCAATTCGTTCGTGGTGCGAGGCGAGATCACGTTCACAAGGTTCCAGGACCAGCTTGCGCCCGGCTTCTCGCGGAACTGGGGATAAACCGGATAAGGCGTGCTGCCGAAGATTCCTACGCCCTGCTGCTCCTGCTGTGCATCATCGGCCCAGCGGAAAAAGAAGTTCATGTTGGGGCTGATGTTGTAGTCGACGCGGGCAACCTCGGCGTTCTTGCGGAAAGTATAGGTGTCCTGAAAGGGAAAGCGAACAAGCTCCGGGCTCCCGGGTGTGGGAGTCGCGACCCCCCGGTTCGGGAAACTCAGGAGTTTGATGAAAGCAGCGGCATTCTGATTCCACTGGGACATCGGAATGGTGTTGTTCGGGTAAGGTGTTCCTCCAATGGCACGGCCGGAGGAGTCGCGCACAATAGTGCCGGGCTGGAAGACCGTTCCCACCGGAACGCCGTTGCTGCCCGTGATCGTCTGCGGAGAACCGTCCGCATTATAACGGTAGAGCTGCCGAAAGTCGCCGTTTAGGATCTGCTGACTCGGAATATCGATGAACGTATTGCTTCCGTTAGGGCGTGTGGCACGCGTCCCTTCGTAGTTGAAGAAGAAGAAAAGCTTTTTGTGGTCGCCCGTCGAAAAATGCGGAATCAGCACCGGACCGCCCAGGTTTCCACCGAACTGATTGAAGCGCAGCTTGGCCACCGCGCCTGTGGTGTCGAAAGGCTTGCGCGCATCCAGAGCATCGTTGCGAAGGAATTCATACGCTGTGCCGTGGAACTGGCTTCCTCCGCTCTTGGTGTTGATCGAGATCATGATGCCCGGATTCCGGCCGTATTCCGCATTGAAAGCACTCGTCTGTAACTTGAACTCGCCTACGGCGTCCAGGCTGATCTGGGTGTACTGACCATCGTTCGCGCCTACGTCCGTATTGATCGCGCCATCCAGAAACACGTTGTTGCTGCTGCCGCGCTGGCCGTTCACATTAAAAGAATTGGTGTTATTGAACGCGAGTCGGAAATCGCTCGAGTCGTTTGAAACAACGCCGGGCAAGGTGCGCATGAGCGACTGAAAGTCGCGGCCGTTCAGAGGCGTTTCCGTCACCTCCTTGGAACTGATCACGTAGGATTTTTGCGCTGTAGTCGTTTCAACCACGGGGATCTGAGATTCGATGGAGATCGAATCCGTCAATTGGCCCAGTTGAAGAGCCAGAACGCCCAGATTCATGACCTGCGTCTGATCGAGAATTACGTTCTTGGTTTCGAATTCCTTGAAACCGGGCGCTTGTACTCTGATGGTGTACTTTCCAGGCAGGAGCGGACTCAGGTTGAAAACGCCCTCGCGATTTGTCGTGGTTTCGCGCGCGATGACTGCCTTGTCCTGGTCGAATGCCTTAACGGTCGCGTTGGGAACGCTTCCCCCCGCCGCATCGTTCACGGTCCCCTGAATAGTCCCGGTTTGGGCATGAGCCACACCTAAGCCAACAGCAAGCGCGGAAGCGAGCAAAATTATGTATGAACGAAACATGGTTCTCCTCTTAAAGTGTCTTCAAGTATATTTCAGATTTCTTGCAAACGAGCTTTTTTGGGGCGGGACTGTAGTCAGCGTTAACGCCGAACTGTCCCGCTATTCCTGGATCGCGAAAGCCAGGATGTTGGATCCCGCGGCAACCGCGATGTACTGTTTGCCATCGAAAGAATACGTCATGGGCGACGCCTTCCACGTATGATTGGTCTGGTACGTCCATAGCGGCTTTCCCGTCGATGCATCCGCGGCCATCAGCTCACCGCCCTCCGCGCCAAAGATAACCAGCCCCGTCGCGGTCGCCAGCGTGCCGCCCCAGGATTGGGCAGGTCCGGGTTGCGGCAATTCCCATACGATCGCACCCGTTCTGATATCCAGCGCCTTCAGAACTCTTTCCGGCTTTGGGTCCGGCGCGGTGCGTTGCGAGCCGCCCAAATAGGTTTTTCCGGCTTCCCATTCGCCCGAAGCGCTCTTCTGATAGATGCTGCATTTCTCAAAAGTCTGGAAGTAATACAGGCCGGTCGCCGGGTTGTAAGAAGGCGAGAACCAGTTGGTTGCCCCATCTTGTGACGGGCAGACCTTGGTGCCTGCGGCGGTTGGCTCCTGGTTCGGAAGCTTGATCGGCCGCCCGTCGGTACCAATACCGCTTGCCCATGTCACGTTCCTGAGGAATTGTTTTGCCAGGAGAAGCTTTCCGTCCACGCGATCGAACACGTAGAAAAAGCCGTTTCTGTTGGCGTGCAGCATCAGCTGGCGGCGCCGTCCCTGCCAATCGGCGTCCACTAGAACCGAGGTTTCCGTGGCATCCCAATCCCACAAATCGTGCGGGGTGAATTGGTAATGCCACTTGAGCTTTCCGGTCTTTCGATCCAGCGCAAGTATGCAGTCAGAATACAAATTGTCTC
>JAOAPQ010000551.1 GCA_025462965.1 Bryobacterales bacterium | reverse complement strand
CCTGGTTCACATGGGCAACGCCAGCTATCGCGTGGGCCGCAAGCTGAACTTCGATTCGACCACACACAAGTTCGTCAACGACAAAGAAGCGGATCAGTACTTGACGCGTAAGTACCGCGCTCCGTACGTCGTGCCCGAGAAGGTCTAGCGATACTTCAGTAGCTGTTCGACGTGTTTAGCCAGGACATCGCATTCGATATTGATGCGGTCTCCTGGCTTTCGCGTTGACAGGGATGTGTGTTCCCAAGTGTGTGGAATAATCGCGGCCGAGACGACGTCGTCATCGAGCGCGGCGATCGTGAGGCTGATGCCATCCAGGCTGATGGAACCTTTGTAGACCAGATACCGCACCAGTTCCCGCGGCACCTTCACTTTCAACCAGAAATTTTCGGTACTCAGCACAACGCCGGTGCCATCGACGTGGCCCTGGACGATGTGGCCGCTCAACCGCTGCGCCAGCGTCAACGGACGCTCCAAATTCACGACCGAGCCGATTCGTAAATCGCCCAGATTGCTGCGCTCCAGCGTTTCCGGCGCAAGATCGGCGGAGAAGCTATTTGAGCGGATCTCGACAGCGGTGAGGCAAACGCCGCTGACCGAGATGCTACCGCCCTCAACGAGATCCGAGAGGACCACGCGGCAGGAGATGGTCAGACGCGTGCCGACTTCCGTCGCGATTCCCGTCTCTTCAACGATCCCGGTGAACATAGCCCTCCACGGCGAATTCGTTGGGCGCGATTGGATGCAGTTCCAAACGGCCGATTTGAATGGCGTCGACGCGCCGCCTCCGGCCGATTCCGCCGGCCATGGGCAGCGACTCGGTTCCGCCCAGGATCTTCGGTGCGTAGTAGAAAAAGATCTTGTCCACGACTTCGGCTTCGAGGACGGCCCAGTTCACTTTGCTGCCCGCTTCTACGAGAAGCGACTGATAATTTTGTTCACCGAGCCACTCGACGGTGCGGTGAATATCGGCGCGGCCGCCCGGCCCGTCGAAGATCAGCACCTTCGCACCTTTCGCTTCGACCGCCCGCCGGCGCTCGGCGGAGGCGGCGGAGGTGGCGACGATGGCCAGATCGCCCTGCACCGTGGCCAGCATCTGCGAATTGAGGGGAAGGCGCAGACGCGAATCGAGCACCACACGCAGGAGCGGGCGATGGCGCGGAAGGCCTGACCGGTCGGTAAGGAAGCAGTCATCGGCGAGGACAGTGCCGATGCCAGTGAGGATCGCGTCCGAATCGTGGCGCAGTTGTTGAACGTGCGAGCGTGCGGTGGGACTGGTAATCCAGCCGCGGTTGTCGTCGGGCGCGGCGATCTTGCCATCGAGCGTGAGCGCGGTTTTCAATGTGACCAGCGGCTTGCGCGTCCGCATGAAATGGCTGAATGGCTCGTTCAGCTTCTCCGCTTCCGCGGAGGGTTCGAGCACTACTTCGATGCCGGCCTGGCGTAGCTTGCGAAAGCCATCGCCGGCCACCAGGGGATTGGGATCCTGCATCGCGGCGACTACTTTCGCGACCCCTGCGGCAACCAGCGCATCCGCGCAGGGCGGCGTGCGGCCCTGATGCGAGCACGGCTCCAGGTTGATATAGAGAGTGGCTCCTCGCGCGCGGTCCCCGGCCTCTTCGAGAGCGAGGATTTCGGCATGCTTGACTGCGGGATAGGTGTGGAACCCGCGCCCTACGATCTCGCCATCGCGAACCAGAATTGCGCCCACCATGGGATTGGGACTGGTAAGGCCGCGACCCTGGCGCGCGAGCGCGACTGCATCGGCGATGCTCATGCCCCGAAGAGCGAATCGATGAAGACTTCCGGTTCGAAAGGCAACAGATCGCCGGCCTGCTCTCCGACGCCGACGTAGCGGATCGGCAGGTTCAGTTCGCGGGCGATGGCTACGACCACGCCCCCCTTGGCGGTGCCGTCGAGCTTCGTGAGCACGATGCCGGTGACGCCGGCCGATTCCGTGAACTTGCGCGCCTGCTCCAGGCCGTTTTGGCCGGTGGTGGCGTCCAGGATCAGGAGCGTTTCATGCGGCGCGGAGGGGATGACGCGGGTGGCGGTCCTACGCATTTTTTCGAGCTCCGCCATCAGGTTCGTCTTGGTCTGCAGCCGCCCGGCCGTATCGATGATGACGTAATCGACTTTGCGGGACTTCGCGGCGTGTAGAGCATCGAAGAGGACCGCGCTCGGATCCGCGCCCGGCTGCTGGCGAATAACTTCGGTGGAGGTGCGCTCACCCCAGATTTCCAGTTGTTCGATGGCCGCGGCGCGGAAGGTATCGGCGGCGCACAGCAGGACGCTTCGCCCCTCGGCTTTGAACCGGTTCGCGAGCTTGCCGATGGTGGTGGTCTTCCCCGCCCCGTTCACGCCGACGACCATGACCACGGCGGGCGGCTCCTTGACATAGGTCATGGGACGCTCGGCCGATTGCAGGATTTCGAGCAGATGCTCGCGGATAAGGCCGCGCACCTGGCCCGCGTCGGCGAGCACGCGGCGATCGGCGCGATCCTTGATGCGGTCGAGGATTTCCTGGACGGTGCCGACGCCGATATCGGCGCTGATCAGCGTGTATTCGAGCTCGTCGAGAAGATCGGCATCAATCTCCTTCTTGCCTTGCAGCGCATCTTCGAGACGCGTGACAAAGCCCTGGCGCGTTTTCTGTACGCCGGATTTGAGCTTGTCGAGGAGAGTCGGCTCTTGTTCGACGGAGCCGAAGAGCGTCTGGATCATTAGAAAGCCATTGTACCAGCGGGCTTGAAGATGAAATCGGTAATATGCCCGCTCTTTGTTCTTGCTGCCGGGCACGCTCGCGGCCCAAAGCCCTCTCGCTCGGAATCTCGAAATTCGGGCGGGGGATTCTAGCCAGAGTGCTCACCCACGAGCGAGCGATACTGAGAAAGAGTGATTTATGATCGTTACGCGTCCGAATCAAGAGCATGTTGAACAGATCGCGAGGGAGCTTGCGCCCGATGTCGTCCGTATTCGGTTCAACGTCGGCCAAGACTGGTCTGAACACCCCGCGATCTATTTCCGAGTGATTCTGTCTGATGCCGCGAGCCGACCGGACCGTCTCGCGAATGTCACTGGAATGGTGAGTGGGCGGATCTTTAACGAACTTGGACTCTCGGAATCTGACCTTATTCCTTATTTCAGGTTTCGGAGTCAAAGCGAACAGGCAAAGCTTAGGGATCAGGCGTGGGACTAGCCCAGGATCTGTTGCAACAAGCTAGCCATCTCGCGACATACGAAGGTAGCAATCCCAGCCAAGCGGCCTTGCGGCGCGCTGTTTCGACCGCATATTATGCGTTGTTTCATCTCGTCGTTGAGGATGCCGGCCGGTATTGGCAGGGCTCTGTCGCGGCTGTGACCGGCGTGGAACGCGCCTTGAATCATGGGCCAATGAAGAACAGCTCAATTCAGTTCACCAATTCGAACTGGACGGATTGGCACGACATTACTCAACCTGTACCTCCTCCGCTCCGGAGCGTTGCCCGGGCTTTCATTGAATTGCAGGAAGAACGGCACGCCGCAGACTACAACAACCATGAGCAGTGGACCGTAACCGAGGTACAGACTCTGCTAAATACCGCCGCCGAGGCTTTTCGGGATTGGCTTTCCATCCGCACTCATCCTATGGCTGGGAATTACCTACTCTCGATGCTGCTCGGTAAGCAACGATAGTCGTCCTTTTTGCGACAATCCAATCGTCCTGAACACTCAATTCGACAGCTCTCCTTTCGCGCCACACTCGCTCAATCTCGCATACTCGGCGCGCAATCCCATACTCCGCACCGCCGCTTGCTAAAATCAACTGATGGCTATAATCAGGCGTCGACGCACGAGCGTTGTGGATGTGGGAAGCGTGCGGGTCGGTGGCGAACACCCCATTGTGGTGCAATCCATGACAAACACCGACACGGCGGACGTAACGGGGACCGTGAACCAGATTATGGCGCTCGCGAAGGCGGGGTCGGAACTGGTGCGTGTCACCGTGAACACCGACGACGCCGCCGAAGCGGTGCCGAAGATCGTCGATACCTTGATGCTGCTGGGCGCGAACGTGCCGGTGGTAGGCGACTTCCACTACAACGGCCATCTGCTGCTGAAGAAATTTCCCGCCTGCGCGCGGGCGCTTGCCAAGTACCGGATCAATCCCGGCAACGTCAACATCGGCAAGAAGCACGACGATAACTTCCGCACGATGATTGAAGCGGCCATCGAATATAACAAGCCGGTGCGGATCGGCGTGAACTGGGGCTCGCTCGATTCCTCCCTCCTCACCCGCATGATGGACGAAAACAGCAAGCTGCCGGAGCCGACGGATGCCCGGGACGTAACCATCGACGCGATTGTGGCGAGCGCGCTTCTTTCGGCTGAGGCGGCGGAGCGCCATGGCCTGCCCCGCGACCGTATTATCCTCAGCGCGAAGGTAAGCGGCGTTCAGGATTTGATTGACGTGTATCGGTTGCTGGGAGCCCAGTGCGATTACCCGCTGCACCTTGGGCTTACCGAGGCCGGTCTTGGCGCCAAAGGCATTGTGGCCTCCACTGCGGCGCTCTCGGTCCTGCTGCAGGAAGGCATCGGCGATACGATTCGCACATCGCTTACGCCCATGCCGAATGGCGACCGCACCGAAGAGGTGATCGTTTCGCAGCAGATTCTGCAATCGCTCGGGATCCGCAGTTTTACACCACAGGTGACCGCGTGTCCAGGTTGCGGACGCACAACGAGCACGTTTTTTCAGGAAATGGCCGACCAGATTCAGACCTATCTGCGTGAGCAGATGCCGCTCTGGAAAGATCGGCATTCGGGCGTTGAGGCGATGAAGGTCGCGGTGATGGGCTGCATCGTCAACGGGCCCGGCGAATCGAAGCACGCCAATTTGGGTATTTCCTTACCGGGCACTTTCGAAGAACCGGTCGCTCCCGTTTACGTCGATGGCAAGCTGGTTAAGACATTGCGCGGCGACCACATCGTGGCCGAGTTCATCAGCATGCTGGAAGCTTACGTCGAAAGCCACTACGCGTCCGAATTGGTCGCGGGATAGTGTCCCGTTTCTTTCATCTCGACGAAGCGCGGGCGTTGCTCCCGCGCGTGGAAAAAGTGATCCGCTCCGCGGTGCAGGCGAAGGCAAATCTCGATCAATGCGAGCAGGCGCTACACAACCTCATGCAGCGCATCATGATCATGGGCGGCATACTGGTCGACCGGTTGGCCGTGGAGAACATGAAGTCCGTGAGGGAAACCAGCACGGAACGGCTGAAAACAGCCTTGGATGAGATCGGGGAGATTGGCTGTATCGTGAAAGACCTGGAAGCGGGGCTGGTGGATTTTCCAACATTGTTCCAAGGCGAAGAGGTTTATCTCTGCTGGCGGATGGACGAGCCGGATATCCAGTTTTGGCATGGCGTCCACGAGGGCTTTGCCGGGCGCAGGCCGATAGACGCGCATTTCGTCCAGAATCACCAGGGGCGCGAGCCGAACTAGCGCGGGACGCGGCTATCGCCGCGTGTCCCTGTCCCGGCCAATTCCCAACGAGTTTCGTCGAAGTTTGCGTAGACCTCCCGCGCGCGGTTCAAAGCGCTTTGCACGTGCAGCAGGATGTTTTCTTCGCCGATGTGACGCACAAACTCCGCCTGTTCCAAAATCGCGGCCGGTTGCTGCCGCGCCCCGCAGAGCAGAAGCGTCCGGCCGGTCTTTCGCAGCCGGTCCGAAAAAACTGTCAACGCGTGCAGACCCGTCGCATCAATGGCAGTCATGTTGCGCACGCGCAGAATCACCACCGAGGCGAACTTCTGAAGGTCTGCCGTTTCCTCAGCCAGTTTGTCGGTTGTTCCAAACAGGAACGGCCCGTGAATCCGGAGGATGGTCACGTATGGAGGAACTTCCTTGTCCTGGAGAATGTGAGCCCGTCCGTCCTCGATATACTCCGGGGTAACCGTCGCTACCGTGGTAGTCTGTGAAACCCGATAGATGTAGAGCAGCGCGGCCAGCGCCATTCCCACTTCCACGGCTACGGTCAAATCCGCGAGCACCGTTAAAGCAAATGTTGCCGCCCAGACGGCCTTGTCGGCGCGGCTCAATTTCAGGATTGTGCCGATTTCCCGCCATTCGCCCATGTTGTAGGCGACTACGAATAAGACCGCGGCCAGGGTCGCAAGCGGAATGAACCTCGCAAGCGGCGCCGCGACCAGCAGAATGGCGACTAAGGTGAGCGCATGAACCATTCCTGCCACGGGCGTCCTGGCCCCGGAGCGGATATTGGTGGCGGTACGGGCAATGGCGCCGGTGGCCGGTATGCCGCCGACCAGGGGAGTAGCCAGGTTCGCCAACCCCTGAGCGATGAGTTCTACATTGGAATTGTGCTTGTCCCCGCTCATCCCGTCCGCGACAACAGCTGAGAGCAGGCTCTCCACCGCGGCGAGCAATGCGACGGTAAGAGCCGAGGGCAATAGTACGAGAATCAGGTCCGGGCGAAACGCAGGAGGATGGATGGATGGCAGTCCAACCGGAATTCCTCCGAACTTCGATCCGATGGTGTCCACCGGCAGTTGGAGAATCAGCACGGCGGAAGTTCCCGCGAGCAGCGCAACGATTGAGCCCGGAATCCGTCTGGTGATGGACGGCCAAAGAAGAATGATGGCGAGCGAGCCACCTCCCACCAGGAGCGTTCTTATGTCGACGGTGCTCAGATGGGAAAGCAGAACCCGCACGCGGCCAATGAAGTCACTGGGAACGGCTGCCGTTTTCAAGCCGAGAAAGTCCCGGATCTGGGTCGATGCGATCAGCGCTGCGATCCCGTTCGTAAAGCCAATAGTAACGGGACGGGGGATGAACTTGACCGCGGCGCCGAGGCCCGTCACTCCCATCAGCACTAACAACGCCCCGGCCATCATCGTGACCATGAGGAGACCGGACAAACCAAACCTGGCTACGATGCCGGCGACGATCACCACGAAGGCGCCGGTTGGTCCTCCGATCTGGGTGCGGGAGCCCCCTAGAGCGGAGATCAGAAAACCCGCTATCACCGCCGTGTAAATACCGGCTTGAGGCGTCACGCCGGAGGCGATTCCGAACGCCATGGCGAGAGGCAGCGCGACGAGGCCCACGGTCACGCCCGCAATGACATCGCTCGAGAAAATCCGCCAGCTGTATTGGCGCAGGCACAGCACCAGTTTCGGCAGCCAGCGATCCAGAGGAGTTTGTGGCAAAGCAGTCATCAACCGGCTGCGTCCTGCTTCTCGATCTCGCCGAGAGTGGCCATTGTGCCCGAAATATG
>JAOAPQ010000529.1 GCA_025462965.1 Bryobacterales bacterium | reverse complement strand
TCTGCGGCTTCGCCCATGGAATCGGGATACGCCCGTAAGCGGTTTCGCTTAACAGAATCACCAGGAACAGGATGCCTTGCAGCACGGTGATGGTCGCGTCGGGCAGGTCGTGGGCGCGTTGCAGCATACCGCCGCTCGCAAGCAGTCCACCCACCAGCAGCGATATCGCGATAATCCCGAGCGGATTTTGCCGAGCGAGAAACGCCGCGAGAATTCCCACGTAACCATAGCCGGCATTGAGAGACTCGTTCGCGCGGCCATGCACCGCTGCGACTTCCACCATCCCCGCCAACCCGGCGCATGCGCCGCCGAGAAATCCGGCGAGTACGACAAGCTTCCCGACCGGCAAACCCACGAGCCGGGCAGCACGGAGATTCGCGCCCGAAACTCTCATGCCAAATCCCAACGTGGTCTTATCCAGAAGGAACCATGCCAGCAAGCAGGCGATCACGCCGAAAATCAGCCCGTAATGAACGTGGGTTCCGGCGAAGTATGAGAGCCGGTGATCCGCGGTCAGAGGATATGTACCCGGATTATTCAAGCTGGAGGGATCGCGCATCGGCCCTTCGATCAACTGATTCATCGATGCGATGGCGATATAGTTCAACAGGAGACCGCTGATAACAGCGCTTACTCCACGATAGTGCTGCAAGGCCACGCTGAAGGCGATCCAGAGGCCGCCGCAGATCATAGCTGCCAGCCCCATCAAGAGCAGCGAAAGCCAAGGAGCGAGAGAAAGCGCGGGTAAGCCAATCGCGATTGCGCCGAGACCGCCCGCAACAACTGCACCTTCGTTACCGATAACAATAATGCCCGCGCGCGCCGGGAGAGCCGTGCAGAGACCGCACAGCAGCAACGGAGAAGCGCGTGTCAGCGTGTTCTGCCATGAATACCAGCTGCCGAAGCCCGCCTTGTAAATGGACGCATAGACGCTCAATGGATTCACGCCCATCGCGGCGCAGAAGAATCCAAACACGATCAGTCCGACGGCAATCGCGCCGAGCGGAATGACGATGGATTCAATGGCGGCGCGCGCTTGCACATTATCTTTCATGAGTGTGCCCGTCCCTCAACGCCCTCCACCATCCAGTTCATCTTGTCCAACTCCACGTCTTCAATCTTCAGCGTCTTGCCCGCGGCGATGACGGTGTTGCCTTCGTTGTCCTTAATCGGGCCGCGATAGATCTCGAGAGAGCCATCGAGGATTCTCACCTTCGCGGCGGCTACCCGCGCCCGCGCCGTTTCCGTCACGGAAGGGCCATACGGCGACAGCTTGCAAAATTCATCCTTCAGCGTTCCGGTGACACGCCGCGGAATGCCGCCGTTAATCACCGACTTGTCGGAGCGAATCATGGCGGCATATTTCGCATACACCGTGCCCCATGCCCATTCCGCGCCGGTGAGAAACCCGCGCGGCGCCATGGAAAACTGATTGAACTGGTACCCGCAGGCGGAAACACCGCGCCGCTCCGCGATCTGCACGATCACCCGCGGTGAGCCCGTATGGCCGGTGAGCACGTCGATACCCTGGTCCACCAAGCTGCTTGACGCTTCCGCCTCCCGGACGGGGAGCACCCAGTCGCCTGTAAAAACCACCGTGGTGGTAACGCGTGGGTTCACGCTTCGGGCGCCGAGCGTAAAGCTGTTGATATTGCGAAGTACCTGCGGAATCGGCTTCGCGGCCACGAATCCAAGCCGCCCGCTCCGCGTGGCCAGCCCCGCGAGCATTCCCGAGAGGTACTCCACCTCGTCGATGAAGCCGAAGTAGATGCCGATGTTCTTCGGGTGCCTCGTTTCATCGTACAGACCGCCGCAATGGAAGAACTGGACCGACGGATTCTCGCGCGCGACATCGATGGTAAACGGATCGAAATGTCCGAATGAGGTCGCGAACACGGCCGTAGCGCCGTCCTGAAAGATCATGTCGCGCATGGATTCTTCGGCGGCCACCGTCTCCGGCACGCTGGCCTCTTCCACAGTTTTCAGCCATCTAAGCTGTGCGAGCGAGGCCCTCCCCTCCGCATGAGACTGGTTGTAGCCAAGGTCGTTTTTCGGACCGTTGTAAATGAAGCCGAATGTCAGTGGGCGCGAAACGGACTTAGCGGCTAATGGAGCCGCCAAACAAGCAATCCACTCGCGCCTCGACAGGATCATGGCCGCGACCCCGCCGGCGTGAAAGCCTCAGCGATGGGCGAAGTGACCACGCCTTGCGCCTGCAATTGCCAGGCGACGCGTAAGATATCCGCCTCGCGATAAGGCGCCCCGATAACCTGAACACCCATGGGCATCTTCCCCGGACGGTGAACCGGTACAACGACCACCGGCAGGCCGACGAACGAGATCGGCTGGGTGAAAATGCCGATGTTCGGGCGTGACGGCATTTCTTTCCCGTCGAGCACGAGCGTTTTCTGTCCGATCCGGATCGCGGAACAAGGCGTGGCGGGGGCGAGAATGACGTCGACACGCTCGAACAGTTCGCGCATTCGCTCGCGATACCACGCGCGAAAACGCTGTGCGAAACTCACCCAGGCGGCGGGCACCAGCGCGCCAGCCAGGAACCGACTCCGCGTCAAGGGATCGAAATCGGCAGCGTCCTTGCGCAAGGCAGCCAGATGGTGATTGCCGCCCTCCGAGGCAGTGATCACGTAAGCGGCGGCCCTGGCTCGCGCGGCTTCCGGAATGGTCACGACAGCTTCCGCGCGCAGCGCCAGGCTCACCGCCGCTACCGCCTCCAGTGCTTCCGGTTCGCACTGACGCGCGAAGTAATCGCCAGCCGTCGCGATCCGCAGATCATCGGCTCCTCTTTTCAATTGGGAGGAGCAAAATTCCGCCGGGCGATCCGAACTAACCGGATCATCCGGATCGGGCCCGTTGAGCACGTCGAATGCAAGAGCGAGATCCTCAACCGAGCGCGCGAATGGACCGACGTGATCCAAGCTTCCCGCGAACAGAAAGGCGCCCGCGCGCGACACGCGCCCGTATGTCGGCTTCAAGCCGAAAATGCCGCAGAAAGCGGCGGGCACGCGAATCGAACCGTTCGTATCCGAACCCAGGGTCAGCGGAACCAGCCCCGACGCCACAGCCGCCGCCGAACCGCCGGAGGATCCTCCGGCTACGCGGGAAAGCTCGTGCGGATTATGGGTCGCGCCGAAGTGCGAATTCTCGGTGGTGAATCCGTAGGCGAACTCATCCATATTCAGCGAACCCACCAGCACGCCGCCGGCTTCGCAAATTGCCCTGACCGCAGCCGCGTCGCGTTCGGCCGCGGGCGCACCTACCCTGGTCTTCGAGCCAGCCAGCGTGGGAATACCACGCACATCGAAAAGGTTCTTCACCGCGAATGGCACGCCGGCCAAAGGTCCTACACGCTCTCCTCGGGCGACTGCGCGGTCCACGGCCAGGGCTTCCGACATAGCACGGTCGGCGGTGACGGTCGTAAAGCAGTTCAGCGCCTCATCGGCCGCAGCTATGCGGGCGAGCGCGGTTTGCGCCACCGACTCCGCCGTTACTTTCCCCGACTGAACGGCGGCCGCGATCGCAGTTGCTCCACTCTCCTCCAGATCCATCCTCATGGGCGGAACACCGGCGCGGTTTCCACTGTTTGATCCAGCGGAAACTCCATCAGGAATGCGGCAACGTCCGCTACGCGCTTCATATCTTCATTTACGCAGCCCAGATATTCGGCATCGATGGGGAGTCCGACACGCGCAGCCGCCGCATCCACGTACGACGACGCGGCCGGCATGAGCGATACATGCGCAGAAACAATCTTCCAGCCCTCCTGGAACTTAATCCAGAACTGAGTTTGACGCCCATGACGGTCGATGCCGCTCGTGGGTCTCTTGAACTCAAGATTTACGATTCCAGCGGATTGCCCTAACGCCGTGATCTCCAGGCGAACCACCTCGCGCGCCAGGTTGATCTTCGGCCGGCCTTGCCGGAATGCCTGTATTTCCGCACTGCCGTACAGATTCTCCGTCACGCCATAACGAACGGCGTGCGGAGAATCCCAGAAGAGCGCGTCGAGAGTACTGACCTCGTTCCCGATCAACGCCTTCTCATAAGCGTCATGACACTTTCTCAGTTCAGCGACGATACCGGGGTCGTTGATTTGCATGATGAAGAGCCTAACATTTTCGTCCGTCGCTTAGAACCGGTAGGATGCGGTGAGGCTCAACGTCCGCATCTCACTCGGCTTGACAAATACGTCCCAGAACAGGTACTGCGAAGTAAAGTAACGTGAGTTGGTCAGGTTATTTGCGGCGAGGTTCACCGAGTAGTTCTTGTGCGAATAGAAAACGGATCCGCGCAGTACGCTATAAGAAGGAAGCATCACCGGAGTGATGTAGCCCGCCTGTACCTTATCCACCCAAGTAGTCCCCACCGTGAAACCGAAACCATTAAACGGCGTGTAGGTACCGAAAACGCTGAGCACAACCGGCGGCTGGCCCGCCACTCTTACCGGCGCTTTGATGCCGAAGATACCTGCGTCTCCGATGAACCGGCCGGCGTACGCCTGCTGGGGAGTCAAGCCGAGCGCCGAGGGCGGGATGCCGAGCAGAAACGGAATATTCAACTGTTCCGGCTTCTGCCATGTGTATGCGCCGGTCACACTGATTTTTGGAGTGATGGCGGCGCGAAGTTCCACCTCCGCGCCTTTGGTCCGGAAGTAATCGATCGCCCGGCTTTGCGAGTTGAAGGACGAATGCTTCTGCCGGAAGAACGCGAATGAGCCGTATAGCTTGTTCTCGAACGCGCTTGCCTTAGCGCCCCCTTCATACAGACTGGAAGGCTGAATCCAGGTATGCGTCTGGATCTCCGTATAGTCGAGTTCGCCACCCTGCCCCAGATCGAGGAACCGGGATGTGGAAGCTGTCACGTAGGGCGTGATGTGAAACGGCAAACGGTAACTCACACTGGTGTTGTAAGTTGTTGCCCCACCGCTGTCCTTGGCTCTCGTCAGGCCTTCGCCATTGTCCTGTCCGGTGAAATCCAGCGTGTAGTAGTCATACCGGACGCCCTGCAGGATGGTCAGCTTGTTGAACAATGTGAAATCACCCAGGAAGAACAACCCGGAGTCGCCATAGTGGCCTTTTTGAAGGTAGTTGAAGCCCCAAGTTCCATGCGTGCTGAACTCGCTGGCAAAGCGATCGTTGGGCAGCGCCCCCTGCGAGATATCCCGGCGGTCGATGACCTGATACAGCGTGCGCTCCTCGCCGGCTGTAACGTTCGAGTACCGGTAAGAATAGCCGCCTGTCGTCTGCGCCTTCAGCCAGCTGACCGGGCTGAACGTGTAATCGAGGGTGCTCTTGTTCTCGATTACATCCGGCGTGTAGTTTGCCGCGAAACCGTAGGTGCTGAACTTCTGATGATCCAAAGAATCGTAAAAGGTCTGATTCTTGAATCTGATTCCGGGCTTGATATCGCGAATCACATCGAAGTACCCGGTGTAAGTAATCGCGTCGGAGAAGTCCGGTGAATCGATGAAGATCTGGTCGTTGTTCAGGTGGGTAAGATGAACGGTCGCGGGATTGAGCGCAAACAACGGAGCCTGCGAAGAGCTGAGGAATGTGGAAGCGTAGTTGGAGAGGTACGCAAAATTGAGAAGCTGCCCCGCCGTGAAATTGGATGGATTCAGGTTGTAGTCTTTACCCGCCAGATTCACCGCGGCGGTTCCGGCAAGGTACGTTCCCTTGTCCACAAGAGCCTGTGTCACACGGTTCCAGCCGATGTTCTGTGGCAGCGCGCCACCAAATCCCTGCATACCGAACTCCAGGCGCCACTTCTTGGGCAGCTCCATATCGAACGCGATCTGCCCGATTTTGTCACGCGTCGAGATGCCCTTGTAGTAGCTTTTCGAATCCTGCGCAGAGAAGAACGTATAAAAACCGCCGCGGTACTGTCCAAGCTTAAAGGCGCTGCCGAACTCCACGGAGCCGATCTTCTGATCGTAGCTGCCGTACGTCAGAGTGATCTTTCCCGTCGGGTGTTCGAGCCACTTTGCCGTCGTGCTGCGTGCTGTCTTCGGAATATAGTTCAGGTAGCCGCCCACTTTACCTCCGCCATAGATTGGTGAAGGTGGACCCTTGACGATCTCCAGCTCTTCGGCATCGTCCACCGGCGTGGAATAGTTGCCGCGGTTCTCCACACGCCGGAATCCGCGATAGAAGTTGTCACCGGCTTCGCCGCGGATAAACAGCGATCCCGGAACGCCAAAGTAGCTGCCGGTGAAACTGCCCGGCGACACGGAGACCAGATCGTTTACTGTACGAATGTCGTAGCGCGTCATCATCTCGCTCGGCACCACGGAGATGGAGCGAGGAATTTCCGCAAGCGGCTTATCGATTCCAAATACGCTGGCGGTGGGACTTTCGGGAACCACTTCGAAGGGATCTATCTTGGCGCTGACGTTCACTGTATCGATCGACGCGCTCGGTTCGAGCGTGACGGAAAGATCGGCGCCTTTTTCGGCAGTCACCCCTACGCCGCTGCGTTCGAATTCCTTGAACCCGGGAAGAGTTACTTTGAGGGTGTAGTCGCCAGCCGCGAGCGATGGGAACGAAAAATGGCCGGCCCCATCGGTGAGGATCGTCTGTTGCGCGTTGGTTTTCTCGTGAGTTAAGACCGCATTCGCACCAGGCACGGCTCCGCCGGTGGAATCGGTGACGGAACCGGAAACGGTAGCGGGTGAAACGGTTTGGGCCATCACATAAGAAGAGCCCGCAAAGAGCGTGAACAAATAGAACACGCAAGACAGATTTCTGCTGTGCATAAATCCTCTCAATCGCTGTGCGAATTGATTTGAAGAGATTTGTGAAGCAGGTCTGTCCCAGCGAAACCGGTTACTGTCGTGCAGTACGAATCGGTCTACAGAGAACCTTTCCGAGCCGCGGCGAACTATACCGGTTGGCGGGCGTTCGGAATCGTTGGGGACCTATTCTAGCGGCGCGGCTAGTGTCAGTCGTATGACTGATAAGCGAGCATACCGGATTCCGTACCCGGATGTAAATAGATTTTTTTGATGACCCATAGCAGGTCCGGGAGGGGCGGGCGCAGAGCAAAAACGCAAGTCGCTGCTATGATCTCGTGCCTTCCACACCGAATCACAATGGCCAAGAACATAGGGATGTCCACAATCTTACGGTGCGAGGTGATCTTGCCCGCGAAGAGCAACAGCTGGTCCACAGCCCCATTACCTGCAGGACGGCGTCGACTCGATCTGGTTAGGTTCGTCGGCAGTTAGATTCGCCCTTGGGGTCCAGCTCTCGCTCAATCGACACGTCGAAGTCGACCGCGCTCATGATCCCATCGCCAAACTCCTCGTTGATCAGAGCTTTCCAAGTCGGCCCATACCTCTGCACCAGCTCGTAGAATCTGTAGATCAGCGGATCGGTCGGCGGCGTTTTCAGCGCCGCCCCTCGCCCTTCCGGCGGCTCCTCGAACATTCGTGCCTGCCTCACTCAGCCCCAGCAGTTCGCCCGTTTTACGCGCTTCCTCAGGCGACAGCGCCTGTTGTTTTGGCTCGACTCGGACTCAACTTCCCCCTGTCTCGTTTGATGAACACAGTCGCGAGACGCGGCTGACCGGTTGGCATATGGCAACCGCATTGCGGGCGGCACTTTATGGCAATTTTCGTCGCAGACTGGCAGACATGGGTGGGGGCGGTTGTTACCGTCGCCGGCGCTATTTTCGTGGGCTTGATCACTCACCTCATTTTGTATTGGTTCATACGGCGGATCACCCTGAGAGCGCCATCCGGAAAGCATGCGCTTCGAAAAAGCCTGATCGAGCAGACAACCGGCCCGATGCGGTTGGTGCTCCCTCTGGCGGCGCTGTATCTGGCGTCAGACGGCCTTCGGATACCGGTCGGAATCCTGGGAACCGTCCGGCACCTTCTCTCACTGGCGTTGATCGGAGCACTGTGCTGGCTCACGCTACGGCTGATTAAAGTGTTAGACGACCTGGTAACAGCCCATTACGTAATCACCGCTCAGGATAACTACCGCGCGCGGAGCATCCGTACCCAGATGGTCCTGTTGGAGCGCATTCTCACGGGCACCATTCTGCTGGCCACGGTGGCAGCGATGCTGATGACATTCCCGAATGTGTGGCATTTGGGGGCTGGATTGTTCGCATCGGCCGGTGTAGCTGGAATAGTGATCGGCGTGGCGGCCCGACCCGCGCTCGCAAATCTGCTTGCCGGGGTTCAGGTCGCATTGACCGAACCGATCCGAATCGATGACGTGGTGATCGTCGAAGGTGAATATGGACGCGTCGAAGAAGTAAGCACGGTGTACGTAATCGTGCAGATCTGGGATAAACGGCGGCTTGTGGTGCCGCTGACTTACTTTATCGAAAAGCCTTTCCAAAACTGGACGCGGAGGACATCAGACCTGCTGGGGACCATATTTCTCTATACAGACTACTTGGCCCCGGTGGAGGAGATCCGGCGGGAATTGGAGCGCGTGGTCAGGGCGTCCAAGCTCTGGGACGGTAACGTTTGGAATCTGCAGGTAACGGACACAAAAGATCGGATGCTGGAACTGCGCTGCATGGTGAGCGCGGTGGACTCCCCGACATTGTGGGATTTAAGAGTAGAAGTGCGGGAAAAGATGATCTATTTTCTGCAGAAGAACCACCCTCAGAGCCTGCCGGTGATCCGAGCAGCATTAACTGGAGATGCGGTCAGGGAATTGACGGGCGTGCTGGAAAATGGGAGGCGCTAGCGGACAGCTGCGGTAGCTGCGCCTCTTCGGCTTTAGTAAAACGCGGCTTCCGCCGCATGTCCCGCGTCAGTTTTGCTGCGATGCGCTCGGCCACCATGATCGTCGTCACGTTCGTCGCGACTGACGGAATGTCGGGCAGGATCGACGCGTCCACGACGCGCAACGCTTTTACGCCCCGCACCTTGCCCCAGGGGTCGACGACAGCCGTCGGATCGGAGTCCGCCCCCATCGGCACTGTCGATGTCGGGTGCAGGTAGGCAGCGACATTGGAGAGGATGTTTGCCCGTAGCGCCTCGCCATCGTCCACTGTATTTCCCGGCGCGATCTCATGATCGATCAGGTCCGAGAACGGCGCGGTCCGGCCGATTTTACGGGACAGCCGCACCGCCTCGACCAACCGGTCGAGATCATTCTGATCGTCGAAGAAATTGTAATGGATGTGGGGCGCCGCGCGTGGATCACGGCTCGCGAGGCGCAGCCGGCCGATCGACTTCGGCAGCGTCACGGAGCAGGCCAGGACGATGGCGCCGCCGGTCGGGCTCGCGTTCGGGTCGATGAGATGTGTGCCCGAGATGTGCAGATCGAGATCGTCAGGCTCCGCGTTCTGCGAGCGCGTCCAGATGATCGCACCTGAGGCCGGCATCATCGCGTTCGCTTCGCGCTTCAGCGCATAAACATTGTAGAAAAAGGGTTGATCCTGCAGCCGATTGCCCACCGGCAGGTCGGCGACTGTCGCAATGCCCAGTTCCGACAGTTGCTGGGACGGGCCGATGCCGGAGCGCAAGAGAATTGCGGGGCTACCGAACGTGCCCGCGGCCAAAATGACCTCGTTCGCCGAGAGAACCTTGCCATCGACGAGGTTCACGCCGACGGCGCGATTGCCTTCGATAACGACGGCGTCCACCTCAGCGTCACCGCGGATCGTAAGGTTAGGGCGAGCGCGGACTGCGGCCGTGAGATAAACAATGCCCGTGTTCATGCGCACGCCATCGACGACATCGAGTGGATAGGGGCCGACGCCATGCTGGGTCGGGCCGTTGAAATCCGGTATATGCGGCAAGCCGATCGCTTCCGCAGCTTCAACGAAGGCACGCATCGAAGGGGTGTTCTCCTCCGACGTGCGCTGGCGGATCGGGAGCGGGCCGGTGCGGCCGTGCCAGGCGTCATCGCCCGTCGGCGTGTTCTCCAGGTCCTTGTACGCGGCGAGCACCTCTTCCCAGGACCATCCCTCGATCCCGCGCCTGGCCCAACGTGCGAAATCGGCCGGTCTCGCGCGCATCGCCACAGCCGCGTTTACCGCCGAGCTGCCGCCAATCACGCGGCCGCGGGGCACGGGGATGTCATGACCAAGACGGGGGGCGTCCTCGGTGTGGTACTGCCAGTCAAAAGTGGGCGAGCCTGCGACGACATTCGCGTCCTTCAGGACTGCGGGATAGCTGTCAGCCGCGAAATCAGGACCCGCCTCAAGCAGCAGGACGCGGCATTGTGCATCGGCGCTCAGGCGCGCGGCAAGAACTGCACCGGCCGAGCCGCCACCTACGATCATGACGTCGAAGGTTTGTTTGTCTACGTCAGCCCGCCCCTGGGTTGGAACATCGCGCTTGGCCACTCGAAGATCCTTTCTTGCTCCTGAGCGGCTTTCGAGCAAATGAGCTTCCAGGCGCTGAACTTCGAACTAAATCATTTCACTTCGCTTCCCTTTGGAATTTGAGCCCGACGATCGGCATCTCGTGGCGGACACCCGACACCGGGTCGTCCAGGCGCCACCGTGGCACCAGACGCGCACCTCAGAACGGGTATTGTCGAGGCGTCTCCTGAACGGTGATCCAGTGGACCGTCGTAAACTCCTCCAGGGCCCACCGGCCTCCGAAACGTCCGAGCCCGGACTGCTTTTCACCGCCAAATGGACTGTTGGCCTCGTCCTGAACCGATATGTCATTCACATGCGTCATTCCGGCCTCAATGCGCTTCGCCAGACTCGAGCCTTTCCAGAGGTCCCGAGTGCAGATCGCGCTGCTCAGGCCATACTGGGTGTCATTGGCGATGCGGAGAGCGTCCTCGCCTCCATCGGCCTTGAGAATCACCGCGACAGGGCCGAAGATTTCCTTTTTCGCAGCCGGCATGTCATTTGTCACATCCGCCAGGATGACCGGATGCATCACCAGCCCCTCCGAGGGGCCGTCCAGAACAACTCGCGCCCCCGCTTTGACCGTTTCATCAACCAGTTTTCGAATGTTGTCAAACTGCTTCTTATCGATGATAGGGCCCATATCAGTCTCGGGACGCATGGGATCGCCCCATTTCAACGCTTTCACCCTCTTCGTGAACCGCTCGAGAAATTGATCGTGAATCTTTTTATCAACAATGATGCGGTTGATCGCAATGCAAATCTGGCCCGAGTTGAGGAACTTGCCGACAACCGCGATATTCACCGCCTGATCGAGGTCCGCGTCTGCAAGCGCGATGAATGGAGCGTTGCCCCCCAGCTCCAGCTCGACACGTTTCAGATGCTTTCCGCAAAGCATTCCTATGTTCCGGCCCACCTCTGTACTCCCGGTAAAGGTGACCATGCGCGGCACGGGATGCTCAACAAACGGGTCGCCGATCTCCTCTCCCCCACCGACCACGACACTCAGAACGCCCGGCGGTAAACCGGCCTCCTCGTAAATCTTGCCGAAGAGAAGACCGCCGGTGATTGGTGTCGTAGACGCCGGTTTCAGCACAACGGCATTGCCCGCTGCCAGCGCAGGAGTAACTGAACGGTTACTCAGATGGAGCGAGAAGTCCCATGGACTGATAACGCCAACCACACCAACCGGCTGCCTGAAAACTCGACTCTGCTTTCCCGGAACTCCTATGGGAAGAACCTCGCCTTCCATTCGGAACGGGTACGTGGAGGCCTCCATCGTGTACTCATGAGTCATGCCGAACTCAATCTCTGCCTTCGCTCGTGTGCTGCCTGCTTCTCGAATTAAGAGGTCGATGATCTCCTCTTTGCGCTCGTTCAGAATTTCGAGGGCTCGAAGCACAACGCCGCGGCGAAACTGTAGTGGTGCCGGGGCCCAGCCTCGCTGAGCTTCGGCTGCTTTGTTGTACGCCTCATCGACATCGTCTGCGGTAGCCCCGGTTATTGAAGCCAACACATCTCCACGATACGGGTCGACATCTTGGATGCGCTTCTGAGATCGTCCCTGGCGCCACTGTCCTGCGATAGGCATCGAGTCAAAGCCGCTGTAGCGGCCAGATGAAGGTTGCTGCGTCTCTGGCCGTGCGAGAATTCCTTGCATATTTTGTCTCGTTTTGGCATAGTGCAGCTCTCATACCACGGGATGGGCTGTTTTACATAGCACCGCTCTTCAGACCTGACGTCGGCTGCTGGAACAGACCCGTCTATGTGTAGATTCACTTCTACAGGCCTCGTTAACTTCCGGCCTATCGTGAGCACGTTTCACCCAAGATGCGATTGAAGCGGACCCATCGGCACCGACCCGGATGGAACGTGGCTTGCTGAGTGGGCGGGCGTATGGACGAAAGCTACCAAGTGCTGAGAACTGCGCTCCGTGTGATTTCCGCGATAAACGAGAAACGGAGGCCCGACCCAGCCGATACTGAGCGCCTGAATGCAATCGCAGGCCCAAAGCCCAACGGCGTCACCACAGATGAATTCACGTGCGACGTCATTAGGGAGGCCATTAAGGTGAGAATGGCGGCGTCTACCGTTATCGAGAACGATGGAGCGAACGGGGTTGAGCGTTAACCCCAATGCCGTCAATAGTCTGGGCAAATATGACAACGGGTCTTCGCGCCGGTCAAACAATACATGGTCACGTCCGGACGCACACCGGAACATCATACACCGTCACAGCCTCGAGCGCTCAGATCAGCTATACTGAGGCCGCTTGAGGCCTCTTTTATTCTTCCTTTTCGCTGCCGCGCTGCCCGCCCAAACGTATGACATTGTCATCGCCAACGGCCGCGTGATCGATCCCGAAACAAATCTCGACGCGGTCCGATGGGTCGGCATCGACCACGGCACCATCCGCGCAGTTTCAACGAAGGCCCTGCATGGCCGAGCAACGATCGATGCGAAAGGTCTTGTCGTGGCTCCCGGCTTCATCGACCTGCACGAACACGGGCAGGATCCCGAAGCGTACACCTTCCAGGCGCGTGACGGCGTCACCAGTACCTTTGAACTCGAGGTGGGCACGGCCGATGTCGCCCGATGGTACGCCGAGCGCGAGGGGAAGTCCCTGATCAATCATGGGGTCTCGATCGGGCACATTCAGATCCGGATGAAGGTCATGAAGGATCCCGCCGATTTCGTCCCGTCCGGTCCCGGCGCCCATCAGGTTGCGACCCCGGAACAGATCTCGGAAATGAAGCAACTGATGGAACGCGGATTTAAAGAAGGTGCGGTCGCCGCCGGTCTCGGCCCGACGTACACGCCGGCCGCCACGCGCTGGGAAATCCTCGAGATGTTCCGCGTGGCGGCGCGCTTCAAGGCCTCTTGCCACGTGCACCTCCGCGGCAACGCGGAAAGCGGCGAGCCCGAAGAAGGCCTTGAGGAAGTGCTTGCGGCAAGCGCCGTGACCGGGGCTCCCCTTCAGGTGGTGCATATCAACTCGTCATCCCTGAGCCATGCGCCGCACATGCTGCAAATGATCGCCGAGGCACGCTCCCACGGCATCGATGTAACCACGGAAATGTACCCGTATATCGCCGGCCAGACTCGCTTGGACTCGGCGCGGTTCGATAATTGGGTCGACCGGCCCGAGGCGGATTATCACAATATCATGTGGGTCGCCACGGGCGAGCGGCTGACGAAAGAGAGCTTCCAACGCTACCGGAAGCAGGGCGGCCTCGCGATCATTTTCAATAACACGGAGGACATGATCGACCTTATCCTTCGCGATCCCCTGCCTATGATCGCCACCGACGGCTTCGGCTATGAAGCCGGCAATAGCCACCCGCGGTCGGCCGGATCGCATTCGCGGATTTTAGGAGTCTACGTACGCGAACGCCACGTCATATCGCTAGACGAAGCGATCCGCAAGATGACGTTGATGCCGGCGCGGCGTCTTGAAGCGCGCGTTCCCGCCATGAAACGCAAAGGCCGCGTCCAGGTGGGTGCCGACGCCGATATCAACGTTTTCGACCCGGAAACGATTCACGACCGGTCCACTTATAAGAACGGGAAGGTGCCATCGGAAGGCGTACGCTACCTGCTCGTAAATGGAACGTTCGTAGTTCGGGACGGCAAGCTCGTGAACGGCGTTGCGCCGGGCGAAGCCATCCGCGCGCCATTGCGATAGATTACGGCGGCTATTTCGGTAGCGGATAACCGTAAATTCCAGCCGACGTGCGAAAATATACGCGATTGCTGTCGGCAACAAAAACCGAATTTGCAGATTTAATCGAACTGTCGCCGATATCCGGCCGGATATAAGGAGATTTTTTCAAAATGGCATCGCCAAACTTCGCTTTCAATTTGCTCACGGAGCCCTCGACCAACACGACCACGAATGTCCCTACCGGATTCAACGTGAACATCGCGTGGCTGCTTGGTCAGTGCTGCAACATCACCTACCAGGACTACAATCAGGACGTTGCTCCCGATCTGAGTTCGCTCACCGTCGGGCCCCAGGGTACAGTTTCCGCAACGCTCGTGCAAGGCTTCACCGCTTCCGAGGCGAATGGGCCCGAGTCCACCGTTGCCGACCCCGGCGACTACACAACTTTTCCGGCCGGTTTCGCCGCTGTAATCTCCGTTTCAAATCCTCCATCCGGAGTACCACCGCAGTTCATCGTCGTAGCGCTGAGAGGAACGCAGACGTGGGAAGAGTGGATTCAGGACGCCGAAGCGTACCCTGTATTCTTCGCGGGAGGAAACTCAAACTTCAACACGATCGCTCTCGCTCACGATGGTTTTTACGCTCTTTACACGGTGGGCTCGCTGGGCGCCCAAACGAAGAGTCCTCTCGATCCATCAGCTTCGAACCGCGCTTCCGGTTCCATCGCTCAACAGGTGGCGGCCTACTTCGCCGGCACTTCTCTTCCTGCCAAATTACCGGTCTACGTAACCGGGCACAGTCTTGGGGGCGCACTGGCAGCTTACTGTGCATGGGACATCGCGGCCATTCTTGCTCCGTCTAAAAGCATCAGCATGTACAGCCTGGCGGCGCCGCGGTGTGCCATGGGGTTCGGAATTCCCGCCTATTTGGGCGGAATTATCAATATTCCGGTGGATAGTTTCCTCCAGGGTTATCAGGGGGCCGTGCCCAACAGCTTCCGCGTCGTACATACCTGTGACATCGCACCGATACTACCGCCTTCCACCATCATCAAAAACAACTTCTTCGGGTTGACAACGGCTCATGTGACCGATGCCTGGACGTATGGCGGCAAGTCAGGCAGCCTTACGGGGAACGTGGTCGCCTTCGCCGCGCAGACCGGCGATATCGGGAGCAATCACTCCTGCGCCTTCACTTACGTTCCATTTCTGGCCGCGCTGGCAACTGGATTCCAGAACACTTCTACAACCCTGGCGGCAGGGAAAGGGTAACGACCCCGAGCGGGGCCGGCCCCACCCACCCTCCGCTACACTCGACTCATGCTCCTCTGCCCCGTTCGCGGCTGCCACATGGGGCTGGCGCGCGAGGAGCGGCGCCTGCTCTGCACGCGCGGACATTCGTTCGACGTCGCGCGCAGCGGATACATCAACCTGCTCCAGCCGCAGGAGCGGCGATCAAAGCAGCCGGGCGACACTGCGGCTGCAATTGCCGGGCGGCGGCGATTGCACGATCGCGGCGTGACCGAGCCGCTGTTGAACGCGATCTCGGAGATCATGGTCGCGTCGCCGAGCGAAACCGTTCTCGATGCCGGCTGCGGTGAAGGTTTCTACCTCGGCAGCCTGGCCCGGCAGATCGGTTTCGATGCCCATGGCGTCGATATCTCGATTCCGGCCGTTGATGCGGCGGCGCGGCGCTACCCCGGATGCGAGTGGATCGTGGCCAATGCCGATCGCTTCCTGCCTTACGCCGACCGCTCGTTCTCGATCGTCCTGTCGATCACAGCGCGGATGAACGCCGGTGAATTCCGGCGTGTCCTGCGCGACGACGGACGCCTCCTTGTCGCCCTTCCCGCGTGTGATGATCTTGTCGAACTGCGCGGCGCGGGCCGCGACCGCGTGGCCCGAACCGTCGAGACATTCGCGGACGGCTTCACACTAGTCGATCGTCGCCGCGTCGCCACCTCGGCAGATCTCGACGCTGCCGCTGTTCACGACGTCCTGCTTTCGATTTATCGGCCAATGCGATCGCAGCCGGCCGAAGGGATGCGAGTGACGTTCAGTCTGGATCTGCTTCTGTTTCGGCCAACGGCTCGGAAAGGCTAGCCCATCTCAGCCGGGCGTTGTGCGGTGCCATCGAACCGGGTGGTGGTCTTGAACGCCTCGTATTTACCGCTTAGGGCCGCTGCTCTCGTCTTGTCGACCAACGCAGAAAGCTGCTCCTTTGTGAGGGGTTTGAAAGTGCGCGCCGCCTGAAA
>JAOAPQ010000446.1 GCA_025462965.1 Bryobacterales bacterium | reverse complement strand
CCACTGCGGCGGATGCGGGCGATGGTGGACGTTGCTCTGAAGGCGCTCTCTCCCTCTTTTGATGAGATGTATTCGGCGATTGGCCGGCCCTCGATTGCGCCGGAGAAACTGCTGAAGGCCTTGCTTCTGCAGGCACTTTATACAATCCGCAGCGAGTGGCTGCTAATGGAGCAACTTAGCTACAACCTGCTGTTCCGCTGGTTCATTGGGCTGGACATGGATGAGCCGGTTTGGGTGCCCACGGTGTACAGCAAGAACCGTGATAGGTTGCTGGAAGGCGATATCGCGGAGAAATTCTTCCATCAGGTGCTGGACCAGGCGCGGGCAGTGGACCTGCTCTCAGATGAGCACTTCAGCGTGGATGGGACATTGATTGAGGCGTGGGCCAGTCAAAAGAGCTTTCAGAGAAAAGATGGAAGCGGCCAGAAGCCCAATGATGACGGTCCCGGTAATCCGACAGTGGACTTCCACGGCGAACAGCGGAGCAACACTTTGACGTAAAACGCGAGATCCTTATCGGAAACGCCCCGCGAACAGAGTGCGAGCGGATCGGTCAGCTTTGGCGGGGGCGTCTCGAATGCCGCTACCTATGGGGTTTGAATGGTCGTTGGAGGGGGAATCGCGCGGATGCGAAGCGCCTTCCGTGTGCAGTTGGGTGCAGGAGCGTTCTGGCGGAGCGGATGGCACTCGGTGGACCTGATGTTCGGGGGCCGGAAATGGCGCTTGTGCTCCGTGTGGCCCGGCAGCAATTAGCCGATCACCTCGCGACCGCCAGCTGTTCCGTGGCGTCCTCGCGCACCAGGATGCCGATCTCTCCCCGAGACTCTTTCGCCGGCCACGGCAGCGCGCTGCCTCCTCGCAGGCCCGTAAAAGTCAAAGAAGCGAGGCCGGTACTTAAGTTCGGCCCGCTGGCGACCGGAGTTAAACGGGCTTCCCTTCGTGGCGACGAAGCTCGTCATTTTGCGTAGCATTCGGTGAGAAAGGAAACGTCAACCTTTTCGCGACCCGCGGGCCATTTTGGTTAGCCACTCGGCGACGGTCATCCCGTTAGTAATCATTTTGAACGCTGTCCTACGTTCGCTGATCGGCTGCGCGAGGAAGACTTCCGCCAGAGCCGCCCTGGTAACCTCAAAACCCACCATTTTGAGACTCGGAGTGGCGGCAAGTACGCAGGTCCGCCTCGAAGATGATCGCGAAACGGCGAAGGTACTCGCGCTACGAGAGCGTTAGTGCTGTGTGGGAACGCTCCTGCACTGCGCGCACATTTCGGCCCAGACGAGAACAGAAATAGCGTCGTTCGCGTTGGAACTCAAACGCTGGTCGTGAGCATTGAGAATCATTTTGGAAACGCCAACCCTGCCAATAGCTAAATACTCCGCCTCAACTTTTCACGCGTATTGCAGAATATTCGTGCAGAATATTCGTGTTGCAAACAGCGGTCGGAAATATTAATATGATTAACCGTTGGATCGTTAATTGGTTGTAAAGGGGGAAGCGATTCATGTGGGGGCTGTGTCGTGTCACACTTGCCAGTCTGCTCTTTTCTGCGCTGTTCTTTCCTATTGTTTTAGGACAGGACTTTCGGGCCACGGTTACGGGCCAAGTCACGGATCCCGCCAAGGCATCCGTCCCGAACGCAAACGTCAAAGCTACTAACTTCGGCAACAATGAAGTCACGGAAACCAAGACGAATGCCGATGGATACTATTCTCTGCCGCTGCTGAATCCGGGCGAATATGCAATCGAGGTTTCGGCCCAGGGCTTCAAGACAGTCAAACGCGCGGGCATCACTTTGCGGGTCGCGGACAAGCTCGAGTTACCGATCGTCCTCGAAGTCGGTCAAATGAACCAGGAGGTCACGGTCACGGCGCAGCAGGAGATTTTGAACACAACGAGCGCCGACCGCGGTCTCAGCTTCGACCCCATCAAGACCCAGGAATATCCTCTGAATGGCCGCCAAGTGTACATGTTGCTCGCGCTCACGCCGGGCGTCATCTTCACTCAGGAACAGTTCGGCGCCAACGGTTTTTCGGGCACGCGCGGTTGGGACACCAACGGCAGCTATCGCATCAATGGAGGACGCAGCGGCACCAACATGTTCCTCATGAACGGCGCGCCGCTCAGCGACTACGGAAGCTGGCAATTCTCACCCAACGTGGAAGCCGTACAGGAATTCAAAGTGCAGACGAGCAATTACGACGCACAGTATGGCCGCACCGGTGGGGGGACCGTGAATACCCTGCTTAAGTCGGGCTCAAACGCCTGGCATGGCGATGTGTTCGACTATTGGCGCAACTCGATCATGGATGCCAATACGACGCAAAACAACCTGGTGGGAGCGTCCAAGGGCAAACACAACCAGCATCAGTTCGGCGGCGTTGTTGGTGGTCCGATTCGCAAAGACAAGGACTTCGTTTTCTTCAGCGATGAAGAGTGGCGCGAGGTGGTACCGTTCCCGCTCGTGCAGAACACGCCGCCGCTCGATATCCGCGACGGGCAACATTTCACGCAATACAACATCAACGTTTACGATCCGCTGACCACTCACGCCTGCGGGGCGGCAGACAATTGCCCAGGTTCCGTCTCCTATGTGCGTGATCGGTTTCCTGGAAACGTGATCCCGCTCAGCCGCATCAGCCCGATCGGCGCGAAAATTCTGTCGCTTTATCCCGCACCGAACAGCAATGTCGGCCAGCTTCAGCAGAACTTCTTCGCAACCGGTTCCGTCGGCCGCTATGGCTATGACCAGCCGATCGGCCGCTGGGATCATGTCTTCGGGCCAAACGATAAGTTCTACGCTCTGTTCTCGTTCCAGCACGGGCACGAGTTCCGGAACAACAACGGCTTTCCTCCGCCTGCGCAACGCGGCAACATCACGTCGGAGCGCCAGTTCCAGGGCTACATCACGGACTACACGCACGTGTTCACGCCGACGAGCATCCTCGACCTTCGTGCATCGTTCACTCGCTTCACGTCGTTCTTCCCGGACGGCAGCGACAGCTTCGGTTTCACCTACGATCAACTAGGCATCAAGAACATGCCCATCCCGCCGACAGTGAACCGCAAGACCGCTCCCCACATCGCGCTCGATCAGTATCCCGAGATCATCGGGACCAGCTACTCGTGGAACACCGATAACCAGATAGACATTGAGCCGAGCATCACGCAGACGCACGGCAAGCAGACATGGCACTATGGCGGCGAGTACGCCAACATCGGCCGTGGCGCGGGCGGTCCGGGGCAGGCCACCGGCAGGCTCAACTTCGACAGTAAGTTCTGGACCCAGCACTACAAGGATCAGAATTTCTCCGGTAGCGGAGCTACGGATGGCTTTGGTCTTGCCTCGCTGCTTCTGGGATTGCCGAATAGCGGCAACATCGATTACAACGACTCGTACTACCGGCGGAACAACTACCTTGCATTTTTCTTTCAGGACGATTGGAAAATCCATCCACGCCTGGCGCTCAATCTCGGGCTGCGCTACGACGTCCAATACCCCTTCACTGAAATCCACAACCGGGTAAATGCGGGTTTCGATTTCAGTGCCAAGAATCCCTATAGCGATCAGATCATCGCTAACTGGACGCAGTTGAAAGCGCAGTGGGACGCAGCTAACCCCGCGCAAACCGATATCTATCCGGCGCCGCCGTCGGCGATCCTGGGCGGTCTGCTTTTCGCCGGCAAGAATGGGACGGGTAGCAAGGTCTACAACACCGACTACACCAACATTCAGCCTCGTATTGGCATGGCGTTTTCTCTGACGCACAACACCGTCTTGCGCGGCGGTTTCGGCATCTATCACCGGGCGCCATCCAACAGCCAAGTCACGTACGGCTTTAGCCAGTCTACTAACTACATTCGCTCGACGAACGGCGATATTACGCCCGCTGCGGGTCTCACTGGCCCTTATTCGCTGGAGAATCCGTTTCCGAATGGCTACATCGCGCCTCCCGGGTCAAGCGCGGGCTTGTTGACTAATATCGGCAATGGCATTTCGGTGGATTCCAACAACCTGCCGATACCGCGGACCTACGAATTCTCGTTCGGCATTCAGCAACAGCTGCCCTGGTCTCTCGTCCTCGAAGCGGCGTACGCAGGTAATCAGACCTATCACGAACCTGTAAACATCCAGACGGATTATCTAAGCGCTGCGGACTTTGCCTCGGCGGCTGTCAACCCATCGAAGTACAACCAGAATGTGCCTAACCCCTTCTTTGGCATCTTGCCGAATACGTCGAGTTTCGGTAGCGGATCGCTCATCTCATCTGCGAATCTCCGCCGGCCGTATCCGGAGTTTAATGGCGTGGAGATTTACACCAATCCGATCGGCAAATACCGCTACGATGCGCTGCAGATGTCGCTTGAGAAGAAAGTTTATGGCAGCAGAAGCGCCGGCATGGTCACGTTTGTGTTCTCATACACGTTCTCGAAGTCGTATGAGCAAAACCATTTCCTGAGTACACAGAACCCCGGCATCAACAACATCCCGCTGCAAGGTAACCTGATCAAAGAACTGGACTATCAGGACAAACCGCAAACCGTCGCGTTCAGCGGGGTTTGGGATCTGCCGATCGGCCGCGGCACGCACTTGCTGAACACGAATAACAGGTTGGTCGACGGTGCGTTCGGCGGATGGTCCTTTGATTGGATCTATACCTACTCGTCGGGCTATCCAACAGGAGTGCCAAACGCTTTATTCACATGCGCAAGTTACACGGTTCAGAATCAGACCGCTAACCAGTACTTCAATAACGACAAGAGTTGTTATCACGACTACACGTCGTACTCACTGCGCAGCGTGCCCGACCGGTTCGCGTGGATACGAGATCCGTTCAAGCCGCAGTTGAACATCGCGCTCCAGAAGACATTTAAATTCAGCGAGCGCTACTCGCTTCGGTTCCGAGCAGAATCGTTTAACGTGACGAACACTCCGATTCTTCAGGGACCGAACACAGACCGTACGAACTCGCGATTCGGCATGCTGCCGCTGCAGCAGAATAACTTCCCGCGCCTGGTGCAGCTGGCGGCGAAGTTTTATTTTTGATTAACGACTGGGAACATATCCCGCCGAAATTCGAGCCTCGGCAACGGCGGGCCCGGCGATTGAACAGATAAGGTTTTACTGGAAACCGTTCGCATTCTCGGCCACTTGGAAACTTTCACTTGAGCGAAGCGCATTAATGTTGCAATATCGGAATTTGTTGCGAGCATAGCCGGGAGATCGCGGCTCATCCGCATCTGGATCTTTTCGAATATATCCGCATTGAAGATGGCCGAAGATTATTCTGAATCATGCCGCGCCAAGCCCCGTCTCCCAGACGAAGATATAGGGAATGTACCCGCTCTCTCATGGATGGGTTTCAGGAACTTGGCCGCCCCGCGAGTCGGTCCACAAGACGGCCACGGAAATGGACCACGATCCGGTCCGATTTCGCCGCTGCGATCTGGACCGGACAATGCCAGCTCCGCGCGCAATTCGGTCATTTGTAGTGCATCCTTATGGCCCAGCGCACACGGAAGGCTTACCTCGATTGAGCAACAGGATTTCCAGTTCGCCAGGACTGAGCAGGGCATCGTTTGGGTAGAGCCGGTCAACATTGTCCCTGGTCAGCATCTGGTGCTTCACGAAAACCGCAGGGGGACAGCTTTACGCTGAAGGATATCGATCGAGAGCAGAATCAGCGCATCTCCGTAAAGCTCCGGAAAATATGCGACCGAGCCAATCAGTCTGGTCGCCGGTTTGCCCAGTTCGGCGCGTACCTCGAGCGACCCAGTTTGGCCCATCACCGCTCAGCTTTCGGCCCGGCCGGCCTCCTCAACAGCGCGAAGTGCGCCGAGCGCGCTGGGGGCATTGATCGCGCCACTCGCCGGGTCTTCAGATGCAGAAAGAAGAGGACGTAATAGGTGACGAGACGGCGACATGTCAGGACCTCGACTGTAAAAAAGTCCGGTTCCGGCCAAGACAGCCATGTGCGCCAAGATGAACGCTTTTCAAGTAGTCTTCTGTCTGCGCTTTGGCGCCGCTGCGATGCCGTGGCGTTTTCAGGACCTTCCCGACGGTCTGATCGGAGATGTAATGACCGAGGTTGGTAATCCCGCCGGCGATTCGATCGTAATCCCAGCCGGAGTTCTCCTGAGCCTTGCGGACTATCAGCGTCTCGCAGCAGGGTCTCGCCGCGCGACCGACCGGGATCCGAGCGGCTCTTGGATCCATCGAACTTGCAGGCAATCAGCCGCCGATACCAAACGAGGATGGTATCTGGCTTGGCTACACACGCCACTTCGCCCAGATACTTACAGCCGATTCGCTTGCCGATCTCGGCCAGAGTGGACCTCTCGGGGTCCGACAGCCGGAGCCGCGCCGGAAAGTGCGAGCGGAGAATTCGATTCTCCGCGGCCAGGTATTCGCACTGTAGGAGTAGGCGCTGGTTCACTGCGCCCATTGTGGTTCTGCAGAATGAACATGGTATGCCATATGGCGCAGCGGTTTGCGATGGATATATTGATCTAACGCCATTTCTTTTGTCGAGACCAAATTAGAATCGGCTCGGAACGCGCTCTCGCGCTTCACTTCATCGTCATTAAATAACGTGTGCGCGATGATGCCGTCCTGCCCTGATCGCAGAATCATGGTCTGGTCTCGCACGTAGTTGACCTCGACGACGCAAGGGAAGAAGTCGCGGATCAGTGTAGTGGTTAGCCCGAGTGCCGTCCCGTTGGCACTTGCCATTCGCCGACCGAGGAGGGATGCCGCTGACGCTCGTGATTCCCTTAGCTTTCAATCACATCCGTTGAATTTGGCTATGGCTCGTGGAATGCATTCTGGCTGAGTGCCGGGCGGAGGACGCTCGTTCGAATTCCATGATCAGAATCGAGACACACCAAACCGAGAGCCATCTGACTTTCAGGATTGCCGGGAAATTGTGCGGCGCGAGTGTGAGAGCGCTCGAAGACTGCTGGAAGGCGGCGCACCTGAGTCCCCCGGCTTTGGAAGAGGCAGTCGACCTGAGCGACGTAAGTTCGATCGATAAAGCCGGGTGGTGCCTGCTGCGGCACATGCATCGCGATGGCGTCCGGTTTTCTGCAAAAGGTCTGGCCGGTCAAACGGTTCTCGATGAACTCACGGGAAAAGATGAACTCCCTTGTAAAGAAGAAAGGCGCTGATGGATATTTCGTTCAGAACAGAAACTTGCATCCTGGGTGCGCTGGCGATTGCGACCCTGCTTTCGGCGCAGTCCTCAACTCCGATTCAGTTGCCCGCTTCCGGCCGGGGACTTCAGCCAGGATCGGTGGGCACCACACAGTCCACAGTCAATGCCGGCGGCCAGAACAGCGTAAACCTGATCGACAGCTCCGTGAGTATTCAGGGCTCATACCTGGCCAGCGTCCCTACGGGGACCGCGACCGATGCGGTTATCAGCCTCAGTCTTCCCGAGGCGCTCCGGCGCGCGCTCGACTACAACCTCGGCGTAGTAAGCGTGACGGAGGGAGTAAGACAGGCGCGTGCGCAGCGGCTCGCGTTCCTCAGCCAATTACTGCCCGAAGTAAACGGAAATCTTCGGGAAACTGTACAGCAGACGGACCTAACGGCTCTGGGCTTTCGTCCCTCGCTTTTTCCAAAGGGAATTACGATTCCATCGGTAGTGGGACCCTACAACTATTTTGATTTTCGTGCCACGCTTACGCAGACGGTCGCCGACCTCACGCGACTCCACAACCTTCGCGCGGCGACGGAAAACGCCCGAGCCGCGCAATTCGCAGTGCAGGATACGCGTGACCTGATCGTACTGGCAGTCACCGGCTCCTATCTTCAAATAAACGCCGCTGCATCACGAGTGCGCGCCGCGGAAGCCGCAGTCCGAACTTCCGAAGCGACCTACCAGCAGGCGTCCGATCAGCTACGCAACGGCTTGAACGCCCGAATCGATGTCACCCGAAGTCAGGTGCAACTCCAAACCGACCAGCAGCGCCTGCGTGGCCTTCGCGCCGATTTCGATAAGCAAAAACTGACTCTGGCGCGCATCATCGGCTTGCCGTCGGGCCAGGCATTTTCACTGGCGGATGACTTCACCTTCTCCCCCCTCGCGGACCTGACGCAGGAAGATGCGCTCGCGCGTGCCAAAGCCGGTCGTGCGGACATCATGGCCGCGCAGGCTGCTCTCCACGCGGGCGAAGCAGCGCTGAAAGCTGCCCGCAGCGAATATCTGCCGAGCGTGACCGTCGAAGCCGACTACGGAGTTATCGGGACCACCCCCTCGCAATCGCATGGCACCTTCGGACTGACCGGAAGCGTGAACTTCCCCATCTGGCAAGGCACCAGGATCAAGGCCGACATCGAGCAGGCTCAATCCGTTGTCTCACAACGGAGCGCCGAGTATGCGGATCTCCAGGGCCGCGTCGATTACGAGGTTCGCCAGGAATTTATCGACCTCGCGGCAGCCGCGGATCAGGTGAACCTGGCTCAGAAGAACGTCGGATTAGCGCAGGACACCCTCGCCCAGTCGCAGGATCGGTTCAAAGCCGGAGTAGCCGACACCGTGGAGGTTGTGCAGGCTCAGCAAACCGTGGAACAGGCTGACAACGATCTGATCTCGGCGACGTACGAACACAACCTCGCTAAAGCCGCTCTTGCGCGGGCACTAGGCCAAGCCGAGAGAGCAATCCCTCAATATCTGAAAGGTAAATGAACGTGCCAATCCAAACTGAAGAGGCGCTGAAGACCAACGACGAAGAGACGAACCACAAAATGGGCGACGACTCCCACACGGCTGCCGTGCCTCCTGTGGCAAATGCCGGACGCCGCTCGCGGGTTGTCAAGATTGTCGTGCTGCTGGCAGTCCTCGCTGGCGCTGGAGTGGGAGCAAAGCAGCTCTGGGGCTATTTCGACAGCTATGAATCGACGGACGATGCCCAGATCGAAGGGCACCTGAACGGCATCAGTTCGCGGATCAGTGGAACAGTAACCGCGGTGCACTTCGAGAACAACCAGAAGATAGCGGCCGGTGATGTATTGGTTGAGCTCGATCCGCGCGACTACCGAGTCTCCCTGGAGCAAGCGAAGGCCAGTATGGGCCTCGCGGCATCGCAGTTGACGGCCGAGCGCCCGAATGTCCCGATTATCCAAACGTCAAATGAAAGCGTCGTGGCAACTTCCGAGGCCAACATCAGTCAGGCGGAGGCTGCGGTCGCTCAGGCAGAGAGGGATTACGACTCGGCGATTGCCGACCTTCGCCAGGCAGAGGCCAACAATACCAGAGCGCAGGCCGACGAAGTTCGCTATCGCGGGCTGGTGGAAAAGGAAGAAATATCCAGAACATTGTACGACCAGAAACTGGCGGATGCTAAAGCCGACGAAGCGGCAGTGGCATCCAAACGAGCCAGCAGCGAGGCAGCGCGGCGGGTAATTGCTCAGCGTCAGGCCAGTCTGGTCGCGGCCAGAACGCAACTGTCGGAAGCGGTTCAGAATAATCCACGGCAACTCCTGCTGCGCGAAGCCACGGTGCAGATGCGACAGGCGAACATCACCGTGTTCAAGAGCCAGGTCGATCAGGCGGAGCTGAATCTGAGCTACACGAGGATCATCGCGCCCGTGGGAGGCATCGCGGGAAAGAAAAGTGTCGAAGTGGGCGAGCAGCTCCGGCCGGGCCAGCAACTGCTCGCGATCAGTCAGACAGACGAAGTGTGGGTGACGGCCAACTTCAAAGAAACGCAGCTTAAGCGCATGCGTCCCGGCCAGACGGTCAGCGTGAGTGTCGACGCACTGGATCGGAAATTCGACGGTCTGATCGAGAGCATGCCCGGAGCGACCGGCGCTGTCTACAGCGTGTTGCCTCCGGAGAATGCTACGGGCAACTACGTGAAGGTGGTGCAGCGCTTACCAGTGCGAATTCGCCTGAAAAGGGATCAAGCCGGATTGGATCTGCTGCATCCTGGAATGTCGGTGGAACCAGTGGTCCGTGTCCGTGAGGTGGATCGGTGAGCGCCAATGCCGGAACTCTGGCGCATGTCGCGTGGAAGCCCGGAGTAAATCCCTGGCTGATCGCATTTGTGGTGTCGCTGGCAGCTTTTATGGAGGTACTCGACACCAGTATCGCGAACGTCGCGCTTCCGCATATCGGCGGAAATCTTGGGGCCAGCAGCGATGAAAGCACGTGGGTGCTCACTTCTTATCTGGTCTCAAATGCAATCGTGCTGCCGATCACAGGCTGGCTTGTATCGGTGATGGGCCGCAAGCGGTTCTTTCTCATCTGCATCTCATTGTTCACGGTGAGCTCGCTTTTCTGCGGCATCGCTCCATCGCTCGCCATTCTTCTGATATCCCGCGTAATTCAGGGCGCCGGAGGCGGTGGTCTGCAACCGATGGCCCAGGCGATTCTCGCAGACACGTTCCCGCCGGAAAAGAGAGGGTTGGCGTTCTCCATTTACGGTGTGACCGCCGTGGTTGCTCCTTCCATCGGACCAACGCTCGGAGGCTGGATCACGGATAACTACACCTGGCGGTGGATCTTCCTGATGAACCTGCCTGTCGGCCTTCTCGCCTTGTTTCTGGTCATCAAGTATGTCGAGGATCCACCTTTTCTCAGGCGACTGCCGCTCAAAGAGAGCAAAGTCGACTATGTCGGTTTCGGGTTCCTTGCCATCGGGATTGCCTTCCTGCAGATCGTACTCGACAAAGGCCAGGAAGACGACTGGTTCGGATCGCACTTTATAGTCACGCTCTCTGTAATATCGATCGTCTGTCTCGTCTTCCTTGTCATATGGGAGCTGCGAGTCAAAG
>JAOAPQ010000399.1 GCA_025462965.1 Bryobacterales bacterium | reverse complement strand
TTACCATCCGATTCACACCGGACATGCTGCGAATGTGGCCCGCGCCCAATTTCGGACGTCCCAGTGCCGAATGGGTGGCCGTTGGGCAGAGCGGTTATTACATTCTGCACACTGACAATGACGCCTTCTCAGGAGCGATCGGCATCCCCGGCGGGACGCCCGGCATTATGGCGCCATATCAGGAGCGTCCGCGGACTTACCCGCTAGAACTGAAGCTGGCGTTCGATCCAAAAACCCAGAGCCGCCTTTTCTTCCCGCTTCTGATGGCCGTAGGGTCAGGTAATGAAGCTTTGGGCCGCCGGCTCATGGAGTTGAATCGGACATGGACATCGCTTTATCGGCAGACCAGCGATTACTACGCTCACTTTTTCGATCGCCGCCTGACCACTGTCACTCCCGACCCGCGTTTCGATCTGGCCATTCGGTGGGCGGAGCTTGCGATCGATCAGGCCCAGGTGAAATACCACGACGAAACAGGCCTCGTCGCGGGCTATTACTCCTCCGCGGATTCCGCGAGGCCCGGTTTCGGGTGGTTTTTCGGCCGCGATACTCTATACACCCTTTACGCCGTTCACAGCTATGGCGATTTTGAGCTGAGCCGCCGCGCGATGGAGTTCCTGCTCCGCAGACAACGTGCCGACGGCAAGATCATGCACGAGTTTTCACAGACCGCCGACCTGGTGGACTGGAACGCGTTGCCCTACTTCTATGCAGCCGCGGATTCGACGCCCTTGTTCGTCATGACGATGTTCGACTATGTGGAAGCCACCGGCGACCTCGATTTTCTGCGCAACCATTGGGATGCCGTGAAGAATGCCTACGCCTTCACGCGTGCGCACGATTCCGATGGCGACGGGATTTACGATAATTCCGAGGGCACGGGATGGGTGGAATCCTGGCAGCCCACCATGCCGCACCAGGAGGTTTATCTCGCGGCGCTCGATCAGCAGTCATGCGGGGCCATGGCGCGGCTGTCGGCCTTAGTTAACGATTCCGGTCTGGAAAAGAACGCGCAAGACCACGCGGACGACATTCGCGGTAAGCTCGCGTCGGAATACTTCGATAAGAGCCGCAACTTCTATGCCTTCAGCCGGAACGCGGACGGGACGTTGGACCACACGGCCACCGTCTTTCCTTCGGTCGCCTGGTGGAACGGCACGCTGGCTCTGTCTCACGCGGAAGCGATGATCAGCCGCTGGGCCTCGGACGAATTTTCAACCGACTGGGGCATCCGCGACGTCGGCCGCAACGAACCGATTTACGACCCGATCAGCTATCACCAGGGTTCCGTCTGGCCGCTTTTTACGGGATGGGCGTCACTCGCGGAGTACCGTGCGGGACAGCCTCTCGCAGGCTACGCGCACCTGATGCAGAATGCCAATCTTACATTCACGCAGGATGCGGGCGCGGTGACGGAACTGCTGTCCGGCGAATATTTTCAGCCCTTCGGCAGGAGTAGCTCGCATCAGCTATGGTCGTCGGCAATGGTTCTTACGCCGGCGCTGCGCGGATTGTTCGGAGTGGAAGCGGATGCGCCGCACCATGTTCTTCGGGTGAATCCGCGGCTTCCGGCGACGTGGGATTCCGCGGAGCTGCGCAACGTGAACGTCGGCGGTGCGCTCTTCGTTTTGAAATTCGCACGAAAAGCCGGCAAGTTGACGGTGGAAGCGTCGTCGGACAATCCACAGGTGCTCTGCCTGAACGCCGCAGCCGCGTGTATCACGCCACCCGCTAAATCGCGCCGCGTGGAGTTCGACCTGCCTGCAGTAGAAATTGAGTTGCCGCATGACCTTCCCCCAATCGGTTCCACTACCCGGCAATGCAAAGTGATCTCGCAAACCAGCAGCACCCGCGCGATGTCATTCGAATTGGAAGGGCAGGGAGGAGAGGCCGTGGAAATCGCTCTTCGGGTCAACCAACCGCCCGTGCAGGTATCCGGGGCGTCAATGTCCGCCGGAAAGCTCAGGATAGAGTTTCCATCGGGCGAAGGTTATCAGCGCAAAAGCGTAAAGTTCACCTGGTAATTGAGGACATTAGTTCTTAAGCTTCTGGGAAAGCTGCAACATGGCGCGGCCTTCCTCCGCACGGCCCTCCTGAATCAGCGTCTGACCCAGCAGATAATGCGCGGACGCGTTGCGCGGGTCCATTTGCACGGCTCGCCGCAGCATCCCTTCGGCATTGGAAAGCTGTTTCTGCTGCAGGTACCCTTTCCCCAACAATATATACGGACCGCTGTTGGTGGAATTCAGCCACACCGATTTCTGCAGAAGCGGAATCGCGGCGTCCCATTTCACCTGCCGCGAGTAGGCGTCAGCCAGTTTATAGTAGGCCATCGCGGAGGCGGGGTTGATGGCAATCTCCGCCTTCAGCTGTTCAATCGCTTTCTCCGTTTCGCCTTTGAAGGTCAATAGTTCGCCTAACAAGTAGTGCGCCTGGGGAATCCTGGGATCGAGTTCCAACGTGCGCGTCAATTCTTTCTCCGCGTCGTCAGTCAGTTCCTGCCGGACCATGATTTGCGCCGCGATCAGGTGCGCGGCCGCGGACTGCGCTGGTACGCCGAACATCTCGGCGAATGATGCAACGCAGTTCGGAACATCGCGCATTTTCAGGTAACTGTTGCCCAGCATGTATAACGCCTCGTTGGTGCGCGGCGCCCGTTTCAGCATAGCGATGGCTTCTTCCGTGCGTCCCAGCAAGTACAGGCTTTCCCCGAGCAACAGAGTGGATTCGCGGTAAGCCGGTGAATCCTCCGGTTCCGTTTGCAGCGCCTTGCGGAAAGACTCCGCCGCGCCCGTGTAGTTCTTCGCGCTGTACTGCAGAAGTCCCGCCTGGTGGTCACTATTCTGCTGGGCCCAAACCGCGAGGGCCGTAGCCAGAAGCAGGCATGCCGTCTTCATGCTGTCAGTATAATGAGCGTGATTGCGGCCCCACTGTCACATCGGGCGGGCGTGCCTGTTTGCGGCTCTCTGGCTCGGATCGCTGCACGCCCAAACCTTCGAGGCCCTGGCTAGCCGCGCGGAGCAATTGATCCGCGCGGGCGACCGTGCCGGCGCTCTGCAGGTGCTTGCCGGGGCGGCTGCCCTGGAGCCGGCCACCGCCGCGTCGGAGGATCGAATTGGCTTTCTGCTGGCGGTAGCGAATGAGAGCGACGAATCCATCCGGCATTTCGAAAAATCTCTCGTCCTCGATCCGCGCTATGCATCCGCACATTACCACCTGGGCGTCGCGTACTGGCTGAAGGCGGATCCGAACCGCGCGATTCCGCATTTACAGGAAGCCGTTCGACTCGCCCCGAGGATGGCCGACTATCGATTCCGCCTCGGAAGCGCTTTCCTCGATACCAGCCACTATGCCGAAGCAGTAGCGGAGTTAAAGGAGGCGGTCTCCCTTGACGCTTCGAGCGCAGGCTCCTGGAATGCCCTGGGACACGCGCTCCAGCGTACCGGCGAACTGGAAGCGGCGGCCGATGCCTATCACCATGCCGTTTTGCTGAACCCCAACGACGATGTGGCTCGGAACGATTACGGCTACATGCTGGTGGAAACGCGCAAAGCCGATCAGGCAATCGCCG
>JAOAPQ010000392.1 GCA_025462965.1 Bryobacterales bacterium | reverse complement strand
GCAATATCGGGAGCCGTTTCGCACGGCTGCTCATCCCGGTTGCTCAGGTCGACTATAGCCTCAAGCGGAATGGGGAATTTGCATCAGTGATCGCTGTGGCCAATCCAGCGTCCCAACGCTTTCCCATTGCTCTGCTCCGTTCCCCCAGCTCGGCGATGGTGCTGCGGTTCAGCAGTCGGTGAACCTCTGGTAGGAGTTCACGATCCTCTGCACAGAGCATCCGAAGCGCACTCTCCTGGACCGTCACCAATCCCTCGGTCGCAGATTGCGAATTGCACGGCCAGTGCGGTTGCGGGTCCGCCGCAGGTGATGTTCGCGAGTCGATTGGTGAGGCAGATGGGGAGCGCGGTGTCCAACTCCACCACCTCCCGCATGGGAAAATCACTATGGGAAGCCATGCCGGTTCGTAATAGTCTCCAATTCACTGATCACTTGCAAGACGTCGCCGTTCTCCGGCTTCCGAAAAATGAGTTTGACAGGTTGATCCCAACAAATGACTAATTCTAAAGGAATCCCCCGAAAACTTGAACCGGATTTGAACCTGACTGAACCGGTTTCGATCCGCGCTCGGGGGTTCATGAAAACTTTCGGACCCGTACTTCTCTTCCTGCCTCAACTACTGGTTTCTCAAACCACGCCTCCTGACCAGTTATTCAGGAAGAACTGTGGCGCCTGCCACGGCGACGATGCACGCGGATCGGCGCAAGGGCCCGGAGTGGCCAATAACCCGCGCGTCGCCGAACAATCCGAGACCTTGCTGCGCGCGTTTCTCGAACGAGGTATCCCAGCGGCCGGCATGCCTTCTTTTTCCGAGCTGCCTGCTGAACAACTGACCGCTATCGCAAAATACGTGCGCCGGTTAAACAACGACACCATCTTGGTTCCGCCCGCTGCCAGCGCCCGCAAGATCACATGGGGTGACCCGCAGCCCGGAGACTGGCTGACTTACAACGGCAATGACTCTGGTAATCGGTACAGCCCCGTCAAAGAGATCAACAGATCCAACGTTGCCTCTCTCAAACTCAAGTGGGTTTTTCCGATACAGCATTTCGGCCTGGAGGTGACACCGCTGGCCGCGAGCGGCGCACTTTTCGTCACCGGTCCGAACCAGGTGTTTGCGCTCGACGCATTGACGGGCGCTGTGCTGTGGAGTTTTTCGCGGCCGGCCACTGCGGGCATGGTGGGTGATGCGAAGCTGGGAACCAATCGGGGAGTCGCCATTCTGGGCGATAAGGTTTTCTTCGTAACCGACAATGCCCACTTGCTGGCGCTTGACCGAGCCAGCGGGAAATTACGCTGGGATATCGCCATGGGTTCCGGCGCGGGTCAGCACTATGGGGGGACCATGGCGCCGCTCATCGTGAACAACACGATTGTTGCCGGTGTCGCGGGTGCTGATCACGGGATTCGCGGCTTCGTCAGCGCATATAAACCGGAAAGCGGCGCGCTGGTGTGGCGGCACTGGACTGTCCCTTTGCGCGGCGAACTTGGCACGGAGACCTGGAAAGGCACCGAACCTCTGATGGGCGGCGGTTCCACATGGCTGACGGGATCTTATGATTCCGCGTCTGACACCATCTATTGGGCGACCGGCAATCCCTGGCCTGATAGTGACGACCATGACCGCCTCGGCGACAATCTCTACACCGATTGCGTTCTCGCGCTGGACGGCAAGACGGGAGATCTCAAATGGCATTACCAGTTCACACCCCACGATATACGAGATCGCGATGCGACCGAGCCCAACGTTCTGGTGGACGCGGACTATCAAGGCAAGCCTTCCAAACTTTTGCTTCATGCTGATCGCAACGGTTTCTTCTACGTTCTCGATCGGGCCAGCGGCAAAGTTCTCATGGCCAAACCGTTCCTGCGCCGCGTGGATTGGGCGTCGAGCATTGGTTCCGACGGGCGGCCGGTAGTGAAGGATCCGAAGGGCTGCCCCGGCGATGCGGCGAACTGGGACTCCACGGCATACTCTCCGGACACGCGGCTCTACTATTTTCTGGCGCTCGAAGAATGCGTGGGCGACAAGCCCGGTGGCTATCCGGATCAAACAGGCCAGCGCTTCCTGCGCGCTCTCAACATTGAGACGGGCGATATAGTTTGGGAAGTCCCACAGCCCGGGCCCGCGCGTGCCAAGACCTGGAGTGGCGTTCTCGCAACGGCAGGAGGCGTGATTTTCTATGGGCAGCCGAACGGAGGCTTCGCGGCGGTGGATCAAAAGAACGGGAAGACGCTCTGGCAATTCCCGACGAATGTTCGGATGAAGGCCTCTCCCATGACCTTCACCGTGGGCGACCACCAGTATGTGGCGGTAGCAGCGGGACCGAATATCTTATGCTTCGGTTTATGAACCGCGCGGCGATCTTTCTTCTGGCGGTGTTGCCACTCCACGGACCGGAACTGCCGGCGTGGATCGGCAGTGATTTCCCCTAATATCGGAAGGCTCCCTAACTTGTTTGTCGCGGCCGTCCCCCAAGGCTGCAGCCGGATTCCTCTACACTTCCATGACCAAGGAGGATCTATTGGCCACAGGGCCGATTGGCGCCACAGGTCTGGCCAAAGTCCGAAATGACTTTTCGCTCATATGGTTTCCGTGGAGGGCGTTTTATTGGGTAATCGGGCGGCGAGGTTAGAATAACATTCGGCTCGCCCGTCATCCGATTATGATCTGCGTGATGCTGCTATCCACTCCCCAAATCGTGTCCCACGAGCGCATCAATGCTGGTACAGAAGTCAGTTCCGGTGCGAGAGCGCTTGCAGCACGGATTCCGGCCGGATTGGCAGATGAGGGCGCATCTAAAAAAGCCTCCGTTCCACGGTCGGGAATGCAGGGCAGGAGTAGCGCCGATATCACACGAGGGGCAACCAGATCGTGCTCCCGTTCTCCCGCGCGCGAAAGACATCGCATTGCGCGGAGTTGCTTCGCCCGCCAAGCTGACGCATAGTCCCGCTGTAATAGCGCCAGCGATGGCTTTCAGCCACGTATGCGCTCCTTTGCAGCGCATGCCAGAATCCTACGCGAAGTGAGACGCAATGCCTTTCCGCTTTCGCATTGACGGGAGCGACGGGGCTAACCGTTGACGGTTGCGTATCCCCAACATATCGACCGATCTCTGCGGCTTCCTTATGCGGCACGCAAACGCTCTGACTGCTATAGGAATTCTACCGGTAGCATGTCGTCGGGCCCTCCGCGGCGCTTAATTTAGGCCGCTGTCAGCGCCGTTGCGAAAGATCCCCATAGTGCCGGTTGAAAACCCAACACCGAGGCGATAAACCGCCCCCGACTCCGGAAACAGAGGAGGCCGACATCCTGTTCAGTGAGTGAATTAACGGTCGTGCAAGCCGCACTCTACCTCGAGCTACCCACAGAAGAAGCTCAGATTGGGATTCTCGAGCTGGTGCGG